>JBOGJX010000038.1:0-5154 GCA_050745285.1 Terriglobia bacterium | reverse complement strand
CCTGTGGGTTGGGCGGAGCGCTCGCATCGCCGCGAGGTGTAGCGCAGAGTTTTGTTGTTAAAACTCTGCGGCTTCTTCTCTTGCCCAATGAAAAATCGCAGAGTTTCAAAGGCAAAACTCTGCGCTACCCTAAAGACATCGACGAGCGCCCGCGGCGCGTGCTACCATTTTGAACGTTGGCTTGCGAGCCACAACCGCGATGCAACAGGCGGATCGCAGGAGCAACCCCTACGCCAGGCTTCGGGTTTCGTGCAACGGACGCTCGCGAACCCCGCCAGGTCCGGAAGGAAGCAACGGTAACGAGCCTCTCCGTGTGCCGCGGATCCCCGAAGTCTGGCATCAGAAAAGCAGAGGCAAGTGGCGCGAACAAGCTATCAGCCATCAGCTTTCAGCAAAAGAGACCTCGCATCGCTGATCGCTGTTCACTGATGCCTTTTTGCTCGTCTCTGGTCTCTCATCTCTCGTCTCTGTTCTTTAGCCATGTCCTACCAAGTCATCGCCCGCAAATACCGGCCACAAACTTTCGACGATGTCGCCGGGCAGCGTCTGGTCAGCGAAACGCTGAAGAACGCCATCCGCACGGATCGTGTGGCGCACGGGTATATCTTTTCAGGCGCGCGCGGCGTGGGTAAGACCACGATGGCGCGCATTCTGGCGAAGGCGCTCAATTGCGTGCACGGCCCAACGGTGACGCCGTGCGGCGAATGCCCCTCCTGCCAGGAGGTTGCCGCCGGGAATTCGGTGGATGTCCTCGAAATCGACGCCGCGTCCAATCGTGGGATTGATGAGATTCGTGAGTTGCGTGAGAACGTGCGCTACCTTCCCGCGCGCGACCGGTACAAAATTTTCATCATTGACGAAGTCCACATGCTCACCACCGAGGCCTTCAACGCGCTGCTCAAGACGCTGGAGGAGCCGCCGGAGCGCTCGCTTTTCATCCTGGCGACCACCGAAGCGCACAAGCTCCCGGCCACCATTCAATCGCGCTGCCAGCACTTCGCCTTCCGGTTGCTGGACTATTCCGAGATTCTGGCGCGCCTCCAGGAAATCTGCGGTCGCGAGGGCGTCCAAGGCAGCGATGGCGTTTTGAGCTTGATCGCTCAGGCCGGGGAGGGCAGCCTGCGTGACGCGCTCTCTCTACTCGACGAAGTGATCGCCGCCTGCGGCCAGCAGTTGGAAGAAGTGCGCGTGCGGCAACTGCTCGGCGTCGTACCCGCGAAGCTTCTGAGCGCTCTGGTCGAATCCATCCAGGCAGGTGATGCGGCGCGCGTGCTCGAGCAGGTGAACCAGCTCGCCGCCGAGGGGCAGGATCTCGCGGCCTTCTGCGGCGAACTCACACGCTACACGCGCAACCTGATGATCGCCCGCAGTTGCGGCGTGGCAAGCCCGCTGCTTCAGGTCACGGATGACGAGCGCGCCACGCTGGAGAGGCTTGCCGCGTCACTAACCGAAGAGGACTTGACGCGCTATTTCCAGGCGCTGCTGCGCGCACAAAGCGAGATGCGCTATTCGCTGCAGCCGCGATTCCACCTGGAGCTCGCGCTCATGAAGCTGGTGCACGCTCCGAAGCTGGTGGCGATTGAACGCCTGCTCAGCGCGCTCAAGGCGCAGTCAACCGCCGCTCGCAGTAGGGGGGGAACCGGATCACCCGCCGCAGCGCCGGGTAGCCGGACGTTGACCGCGCCGTCGACCGCCCCAGCTCGCGAACCCGCGCCGAAGCCGCCCGGCGTGCCACCCTGGAAGCGCGCGGCCGCCCCCGCGCCGCCACAAGTGGAATCCGGGCCCTTGAATGAGCAGCCCGTGGTGGACCCTGTCGCGGAAGCCGGAGAGCCTTCAGCGGCTGATGCGGACGCGCGTTTCGCGGCGATCAAGGCGGTGCTCTTCGAGCAGTCCAAATTTCTGAGCAGTTGCCTCAATCCTGTCGTGGGATGGCGTTTTGAAGACGGCCAGGTGCACTTCACGTATTCTCAGGAAGGCTCGTGGGCGGCGGATCTGCTGCGCGGCCGCGAGCATCAGGAAAAACTGCGCGCTGCGTGCGAGAAGGTGCTGGGACAGCCGGTGAAAATCCATGTTACACTGGGCACGGAAGGCGCCGAGGTCGCGGCGGCGCGAGCGAGCGCCCAGGAGCGCGCCGAACGCGATCCGGCGGTCGGCGCGTTGCGGAAGCGGTTCGATTGCGTGCTGATGGACGTCAAAGACCTGAGCCGGGAGTAGACCATGAAAAATCTGCAACAAATGCAGCAAATCATGAACCAGGTGCAGCAACTTCAGGAGCAACTACAGAAACAGCTCAACGAGCTTCTGGTTGATGCGTCGGCTGGCGGAGGAATGGTCACGATAAAAATGAATGGCCAGAAGCTGCTGGTCTCGGTGCAAATTGATCCGGAAGTGTTTTCCTCGAAGGACGGCGAAATGCTTCAGGATTTGGTGATGGCTGCCGTAAACGAGGCCGCGCGCAAAGTGGACGAGCACATGGCCAGCCGCATGGGAGGCTTGGCCAACGGACTGAATATTCCCGGCTTGACCTGAACCGGGTTTGCTGAATACCTTCGTATTTTCCCCTCAAAGCAACGGCCCTGGATGCCGCAAGCGTTTTGATCCCGCGCTCTGACTGATTGCTGAAAAAGCAAATTCGAGTGCGGCCGGGAGGGCGTTGTTTTAACCCCGCTCTTCCGGACACCTGTCCGGCACGCCGTTCCGTTAGGAAGGGTTTTTATTATGGGACCATTCGCAGGGCCGCTCTCGCGGCTGATCGACGAGTTGAAGCGGCTTCCCGGAATCGGCCAGAAGTCAGCGCAGCGGATCGCGTTCCACATTGAGCGCGCGCCGCGCGAGCAGGCGGGGCGTCTCTCGCAGGCGATTCTTGAAGTAAAAGACAAGATCCGCCTCTGCAGCGTCTGCAACAACCTTACCGAACAGGACCCCTGCGAATACTGCTCGGACCCGGCGCGCGATCCTTCCGTCATCTGCGCCGTTGAAACCCCCTATAACGTCGTGGGGATCGAGCGCACTCACGAATTTCGCGGTCTCTATCACGTCCTCCACGGCGCTCTCTCCCCGCTCGAAGGCATTGGCCCCGAGCAGTTGCGGCTTAAGAGCCTGATGGAGCGGCTGAAGGATGGCCGAGTGAAGGAAATCATTGTCGCCACGAACCCCAACGTGGAAGGCGAAGCCACCGCGATTTATCTTTCCCGCCTGATCAAACCCCTCGGAATCAAAGTCTCCCGCATCGCCATGGGTATTCCAGTTGGTTCGGAGCTCGAATTCGCCGACGAAGTCACCATGCTCAAGGCGATGGAAGGCCGCCGCGAGATTTGACGGGTTTAAGAAGCAGGAAGGGAGCGGCTACGCGCGCAGCCAGAGGTTTACGGGAATTTCGCTGGGGTTCTTCGGCGTATAAGGCCAGTTGATGCGCTTCCCGGCGCCTGCTGACTCATAGGCTGCGTAAATGATCTCAAGCGTCGCCAGGCCATCATCTCCGGTTTCCTCGGGCGTCTCATTATTCTGGATGCAGCGGACAAAATGGCGCAATTCGTGCGGGAATCCGTAGAGGTAAGATTCTTCGGCCACGGTGAACGTCCAGCCTTTGGTATCACCCGCCTTCTCTCCGGCGTAGCCGTAGCCCTTCGCGCTATAGGTTTCCATCGAGCTCCCGTGCAGCAGATCGCAGAGGATAACGCCCTCCGTCCCGTATAGCTCAACGCGGTCGTCCATGCCGCCCTGGCGCGCCCAGCTATTTTCAATCACGGCGATTTCTCCGCCACCGAATTCAAGGATGATGACCGAGTTATCCTCGCCGCGGGTTCGCTCGGTGTGAAGCACGCGCTGGCAGTGGGCTACAACGCTCTTGGGCTTCGGCTTGCCGTACATCCAGCGTGCCCACTCGATGCCGTGACAACCCATATCCATGATGGCGCCCCCGCCTGAGCGCTCGATGTCATAAAACCAATCCGCGTGCGGACCTGAATGCCGCTCGCTCTGCTTTACCATGAAAAGGCCGCCAATAGCTTTTTCCCGGACCAACTGCCGCGCACGAACGTACTTCGGGGAGAAGCATATGGTCTCCGCGTACATGAGCTTCACGCCGTGCCGCTTGCAAGCGTCAACCATGGCTTTGGCATCGGAGAACGTATGGGCGATAGGTTTCTCAAGAATAATTTGCTTGCCCGCTTCGGCCGCCGCCACCACAACCTCGCGATGGAGGTCATTGGGGATTCCGATCACCACCGCATCCACGTCTTTCCGTTCGAGCAGCTTGCGATAGTCCGTTGTGGTTGAACCAATCTTCCATTTCTGGGCGAACGCCTCCACGCGGTCCTTGTGGGACGAGCACGCCGCCACCAGCACCGCCTCCGGCACATCCAGCAACGCCTCCGCGTGGAGGTTCGACGAAAAAGCTGACCCGATAATTCCGATACGAACGCGCTCCATAAAACCCTCCGTCGGGAAGGGCACAGTTTTAATCCGCCCTTGGTCGCAGGTAACATCCTGCTATGAAAATAGCCGGACGCATATTGAAAATAAATGGGTTGCGATATTGGCCGTAGGGGCGCTGCTGACGGGAAGCACTGCTTCCCCTGCGCCCGCGGCCGTTGCGTGCAGCAAGCAGCACCCCTACGTCATTTTCATCCCCAAGTGGCGCGCCGCAGGCGCATGGGGTCTGAGAAGAGTGTAGGTGTGATGTTCGGCGTCAGGCTGCGGAGGTCCGGGCCATCTGATCGGCCGAACGAACGTGCAGCGGCGCGCCCTCCTTGGCCCAGATCGCGAGCAGCAGAACTTTACCGTTGGGGCAAATGTGGATGTAGAACACACGGAAGCAGTCCTCAACATCGTAGAAATCCTTACGATTGGGATCCGCGGACGCGCTCACCCCTCGCAGGAGGAGGTCGCGCAACCGCCCAGCGCCTTCCGCAGGATTGTGTTGCATGTCTTCGATGACGAGCGGTTCATTGAGCTTCAGCAGCATAAATCCTCGCTTTCCTGCCTTGCACTCTCATAGTCCTAATACGACTTTCACGCCCCAAAGGTTTCCAAAATATTACTTTGGGCTGAATTAGTCCGGTTTGGCCGCAAAAATTGACAAAACATTGCCGCTCCGCGTTCGTAGGGGCGCCGCTTGCTGCGCCCGTCGGCTTTGGGCGCAGCAAGCAGCGC
>JBOGJX010000037.1:0-5201 GCA_050745285.1 Terriglobia bacterium | reverse complement strand
GTTCGCCCGTCGCCGCAGCGGGAGAATGCAAATTGCGGCTTCCTTGCGGCATAGCTAAAGCCATGCCCTTCCGGGATCCTTTTTCATGCCTTGCGGGTGTCCCAAAGCGACACGAATGCCTGTTAGCGGCGCACAACTCAGGGCTCCGGCCCATGCCAAGGTTTCCCGCTTCCGCTGGTAGGGATGCCGGTAAGATTGTTCGCCGGTTAATATTTTTGCATGAAATCCCTCACATCTTCCAGTTTGTTTGTCCTCCGGTATTCCGGCAGACTTTCCAGGAAGATTTTTCCATAGGCCTTGTGGACCATGCGGTTATCAAGGAGGGCGAGGACGCCATGGTCGGACTGGCTGCGGATGAGGCGGCCAAAGCCTTGTTTCAGCGCGATCACCGCTTCGGGAATCTGGTATTCGGCAAAGGCGTTGCCACCGTCCTCCTTGATCTGTGCGATGCGGGCCGCGACGACCGGGTCAGACGGCACGGCGAAAGGGAGGCGGTCAATAATCACCGCGCTCAACTGCTGTCCCTGCACGTCCACGCCTTGCCAGAAGGAGCTGGTGGCAAAAAGGACGGCGTGCGCGGTGGATCTGAATTT
Source organism: Terriglobia bacterium (assembly GCA_050745285.1). Taxonomy (GTDB): domain Bacteria; phylum Acidobacteriota; class Terriglobia; order UBA7540; family UBA7540; genus RH2-MAG17b. The sequence goes on along the minus strand of JBOGJX010000037.1, from coordinate 4,608 downwards.
TTTCAGCAGCGCCGGGGCGGGCGCGCTGCCCTGGATCATCATCGGGTAGCGCAGTTGCGGGCGGACGCGCTGATAGACGTCGCGCATCTGGGCGTATGAAGTGAAAAGCACAAAGGCGCGCCCACGCGTGGCTTTCAGAATCTGGATGATTTCGGCCGCCGCCTGGCGTTGAAAATCCGTGTCGCGCGGGTCCGGAAGATGGGCCGGCGTGTAGAGCACGGCTTGTTCCTTGAAATCGAAATGCGACGGGAAAATCCTCTCGCGAGCGTTATGGATGCCCAGGCGGGATTTGAGAAAGTCAAAATTGCCCGCCACGGCAAGCGTGGCTGAGGTGAGAATCACGGTGTCTACTTGATCAAACACCCGCTCGCGGAGCATGGAGGAAACATCAATAGGCGTGGCCTCCACAAAAATTCCGCGTCCGCGCCGCTCCCACCAATAGACCCGGTTCCGGTCCTTGCCCTCAAGAACGGTCTCGAGCGCCTCTCTCAGTTCCTTTGAGCGGCGGGCAAGGTTGGTGATTTCTTCCGGCCGGTCCGCCACCTGGCCCAACCCGGTTTCAAGCCGCAGCAGGGCATTGAGCAGTGAAGAGTAGGCTCCCTGATTATGCTCCAAAAATTCCCGCCGGTTTTCGAAGCTGAAGCGCCCCTCTGGATGGGGAAATAATTCAAAAAAGAGATCGGAGCGATGGCGCAGCTCGCCCACGCCGCCCGAGACTTCCACGGCTTCAATCTTCATTTGGCGCACGGTATGCTCGGTGTCCCTCGCCAGTTCTTCAATGCGGTAGCTGCTGATCTGGAGCCCGAAGTAGCGCGTGGCCACGTCTTCAATCTCGTGCGCTTCGTCAAACACCACGGCGCTGCATTCGGGCAGAAGACTTGCATAGCCGGATTGCTTCAGCGCGAGGTCAGCGAAAAAGAGGTGGTGATTCACAATGATCAGGCCGGATTCGGCGGCGCGCTGATGCATGAGGGTGATGAAGCAGCGCTCGAATTGCGGGCACTTCTGGCCTGTGCAGGTCTCGCGCCGCGCGTCGATGCGCGTCCAGAGTCCGCTCGCGTCCGGCAGCCCTTCGAGTTCCGCGCGGTCTCCCGTTTCCGTGAAGCCTTCCCACTCGCGGATCTGCGCGTACTCCTTCACGTCGTCCATGCCGTCGAGGAGCGGCTGCTTTTCAATGTCGTAGAGCTTCTGGCGGCAAAGGTAATTCTGCCGGCCCTTCATCAGCGTGGCGCGAACGCCCGGCGCGAGCTTCTGCAAAAAGGGAATATCCTTGAAAAACAACTGCTCCTGCAAGTTTTTCGTCCCTGTGGAGATGACCACGCGCTGGCCGCTGCGCAGGATCGGCACCAGGTAGGCGAGCGTCTTGCCAGTTCCCGTGCCGGCTTCTGCGATCAGGTGCCGGTGATGCTCAAGGCAGGATTCAATTTCTTCCGCCATCTCAAGCTGCGCCGGCCGGTATTCGTATTGCGGATGGTTTCGGGCCAGCCAGCCGCCATGGCCAAACACCTTTTGCAGCGGAACCTTAACCTTGTGGGTTGCTTCGGGCATAAAACCAGGATAGCAATCCCGCGCGAAAAAGCGAGTGTTCTTATTTGGGTTTTGGATGGGGGATTTCAGGCCCACGACCGTGAGCGTTTTACCGGGGACCTCAATTCAACTTCGGATGTTCCGGGGAAGGGCGCGGAGTTTTAAAAACAGAACTCTGCGCTACATCCGCTCTCAATCCGGAATTCCGAATTTGGCATTCGGGCTGCCTCGTCTTCTTGTGGCCATGTGACCGGTTGCCCAGCAGAAAAACCGCAGAGTTTTAAAAACAAAACTCTGCGCTACATCCTATGCCCGTTCATCACTTCTTTTGCTGTTGTGGCACGTAGCCGGGGGGCAGCGCGGCGCCTTCGCCGAAGAAAAAGTCTTCCATCTGTTTTTCGATGATGCCCTGCGATTCCTTGGCGGCAGGGTTCAGCCGGAACTCATTCAGGACCATCTTGAAGTGTTCCTTCCAGAGGTCCCACGCTTTTTCGGAAACGTTTTCGTAGATTCGTTGCCCTAGCGCTCCGGGCCAAGGCGCTTCATCAAGCCCCGGCAGGTCCTTTTGAAATTTAACGCAGTGAACGATGTGCTCCGCCATGATCTGTGCCTCCGCTTGGGCTTGAGGGTTATGGTTCAGACTAGCCATTATACAGGAAACGCGCGCATGACGCAGACGCTCGGTAGCAGTACAGTTTGATGTAGAGGCGGCTTCACGCCGCCATTTGGCGAGATAAATTCGCCGCTACCCATGCCAAACTGTACCACCACCAGAGCGGAAATGGGCCTTGGCTATTCCACCGTCACGCTCTTTGCCAGGTTGCGGGGCTTATCCACGTCACATCCGCGCAGCACGGCGCAATGATAGGCAAAAAGTTGAAGCGGCACCACGGTGAGGAGCGGCATCAGAATGCTATGATTGCCCGGTACCTCGATCACGTGGTCTACGAAGGGCCGCAAACGGACGTTCCCCTCCGTGGTCACAGCCGCCACCGGGCCGCCCCGCGCCCGGATTTCCTGGATATTGGAGACGATTTTCTCGTAAGAACTGTCGTCCGGCGCGAGCGCCATGGTCGGGAAACTAGGATCAATCAGCGCGATCGGACCGTGCTTCATTTCACCCGCCGCGTAACCCTCGGCGTGAATGTAGGAAATTTCCTTCAGCTTCAGCGCCCCTTCGAGGGCAACCGGGTATTGATATTTCCGCCCGATGTAAAGGAAATGCGTGGCGCCGCAATAAATTTGCGCGAGCTCGCGGATAGGATCCGCCTTCTCCAGTATGCCCCGGATCTGATCCGGGATTTTCTCCAGGCCCCGCAAAAGCCTCTCTCCTTCCTCGTAAGAGAGATCGCGGCTCCTGCCGAGCAGAAGCGCCATGAGGACGAGCAGGGTCATTTGCGAGGTGAACGATTTCGTCGAAGCCACGCCGATTTCGATGCCGGCGTGCGAGTAGACGCCAGCGTCCGTCTCGCGCGCGATGGTGCTTCCCACAACGTTCACGAGGCCGAGCACCAGCGCGCCCTTGCGCTTTGCCTCGCGCAAGGCCGCCAGCGTGTCCGCCGTCTCGCCGGACTGACTGATGGCCAGGACCACGGTGTTTTCCCGGATGTTGAGCTTGCGGTAGCGGAACTCAGAGGCGAGCTCCGTCTCAACCGTCAAATCCGTGAGCGTCTCAAACACGTAACGCGCGTAGAGTCCCGCGTAATATGACGTGCCGCAGCTCACGATGATCAAGTGGCGCGCCTTTTCCAACCGGTCCATCACGGATTCAAGGCCGCCCAGCTTGGCCACGCCTTCCGAATGATTCAGCCGCCCCCGCAGCGCATTTTCCACCGCTTCCGGCTGCTCAAAGATCTCCTTCAGCATGAAGTGGGGGAAACTCCCGCGGTCCATGGCCTCGGCGCTGCCTTCGAGCGCCTGCGCCGGACGGCTTACGGTGCGGTTGTCGAGCGTCTTAATCCAAAAGCGGCCGGGCTCGATGCGCGCCACCTCGTTATCCTCGAGATAGACTACCTGGTCCGTGTGCTGCGCCAGAGCCGAGGCGTCCGATGCGGCGAGTGATTCATCCCCACCGATCCCGAGGACAATCGGACTACCCCGCCGCGCCAGAATGATTTGCTGCGGATGGTTCGAATGAATTACCGCCAGGCCATAAGTGCCCTGCACGCCCTGCAAGGCGCGCATGACGGCAGACTCCAGGTCGCCCTGATAAAACTTTTCGATCAGGTGGGTGAGGACTTCGGTGTCTGTCTCGGTGCGAAACGTGTGGCCCGACGCAGTGAGTTGTCTCTTCAGTGGAAGATAATTTTCGATGATTCCATTGTGTACGAGAAAAAGATTCCCAGTGCAGTCAGTATGCGGATGGGCATTCACTTCCGTGGGCTTGCCGTGCGTGGCCCAGCGCGTGTGGGCGATCCCCACCACGCCCTCTGGCTGCAGGTCTTTTACCCGCGCCTCAAGCGCCGCGACCTTTCCCACCGCCTTTGCCAGAAAAGGTTTGCTGCCCAGGATGGCCATGCCACTCGAGTCGTAGCCCCGGTATTCCAGCCGTTTCAATCCTTCGAGTAGGATGCCACAAGCATTCTGCTTTCCCGCGTAAGCGACAATGCCGCACATGGAGCAAGCCTACCGGGTAAGTGGGGAACGGTCAAGGCGGCGATCTTTTGCGGCAAGTGGCAGCGCCTTACGGCATGGGCGTTTTTCTTGGAAACACTGGCCGTGCTCTTCCGCTCTCTCGACTGGGATCTCCGGAACAGTCGCTCATGGCGCTTTGCGGCGCCCACAAAGCATGAAAATGGATCTGGAAGGGCATGGCTTTAGCCATGCCGTGAGCGTGGCCTCCTCACCCCCGTCCCCTCTCTCTTTGGGAGAGGGGGGACCACGAAGTGGTGGGTGAGGGCGTTTCTGGCACGGCCGTTTTTCTTGGAAACGCTGGCCGTGCCCTTCCGTCCTCCTGACCGGAATTTTCGGAACAGACTCTTCGCGGAGTGTACCCTGCGCGAAGCCGAAGGGTCCAAATTACGTCTCAGATCTTTGGACGCGACGTGCGGCGTAGCCGCTCTTCGCGCCGGACTGTTCAGC
>JBOGJX010000036.1:0-8140 GCA_050745285.1 Terriglobia bacterium | reverse complement strand
AGCCACGGCACGGTTTGTGTGCCGTGGGTGTTTACGCATCTAATACCAACGCATTCAGGAATGTTACAAAAACCGTTGGCTTCTCCAGCCCTCTCCTTTTGGGAGAGGGTGGCCGAAGGCCAGGTGAGGGTTTGTAGTTACAAAACGCCCGAAAACGTAACATCACAAATCGCGTTCGTATTAAATGCCCACGGCACAAACTTCGCGCCGTGGCTACCCCTTGCGATTACAGCGTTATTACTTATTGCTGTCTACTTAGATCAGGATGGGAGGGTGGATCAACAACACGGTTCAGCCACCCCCTGTTCCCCTCGCGATCCAAGGAGGGGAACCACGACCAACAATTTCATGCTGGCCTGCGACTACCGCCGACCGTTATTTCTTCTCCGCCGGGGTTGCCTGAATCGCCGCGAGGCGAGCCTTGCGGAACGTAAGCGCACCCGGCGAGTGTTTTTCCATCCAGGCTTCGTATTTCTTTCCGGCGCGCTCCAGGTTTTCAAACATGTGCGGGTTGTGGCTCATTTCGCGCATTCCGGCAAGCAGGGGCTCGATCTTGTTCCAAACAGCCCATAGCTCGCCTGTGTTTTCGAAGAAGAGGTCCTCGTTAATCAGGCCGTGGTTCAAAATTGAGGCGGCCATTTCCCAGTAGCTTCCCACCATGCGGGAATAAACTTCTTCCTGGCTTCCTGGAGGGTAGCGCTTCATCACGCCTTCCGCCGAGTCCGCCTGAAACCCTGTGATGAACCACGCGCGCGCCGCACGCAACTTTTCTTCGCGGCGGAGTTCGTAGAGACGGAGCAAAATCTCCGCGTCGTGATGGTCAAGGTGTTGTGGCATTGTGACCTCCGGAAGCGTGTCCGGCCATTGCCGGTATTTCTCGAGTGCCATGACTGATTATGGCATAAAACAGGTGTGGCAAAACGTCTCGTGTTCGCTAACGGTGACTTATAATCAAGTTTCAGTCATTTGCCTGAAAAGGAGCGCATGAAAATAGCTCTGGCTCAAATCAATACCACGGTGGGAGACTTTGACGGCAATACGGACCGCATTGTGACCTTTGCCTGCCGCGCCCGCGCGCAGTCGGCGGACTTGGTAGTGTTCCCGGAGTTGGCGCTGTGCGGGTATCCGCCGCGCGATCTCGTCGAGCGGCCGGATTTTGTGGCGCGCTGCGAGGCGGAGATCGCACGGTTAGCGCAATCTCTTCCTCCCATTGCTGCGCTCGTGGGCGCGGTGCGGCGCTCCGGCGCAACGCAAGGCAAATCTGCCGCGGATGTGGCGGCTTTGCTCCATGGCGGCAAGGTGGTGCGAGACTATGCGAAGACATTGTTGCCCTTCTACGACGTCTTTGACGAATCGCGTTACTTTGAGGCTGGAAGCGCCGCGGCCGTCTATCCGCTCGCGGGTGAGCAGCTTGGTCTAACGGTCTGCGAGGACGTCTGGAACGACAAGGCGTTTTGGAAAGAGCCCCTTTACGCACGCGATCCGGTGGAAGAAACGATGCGCGCGGGCGCCACGGTGCTGCTCAACATTGCGGCGTCCCCCTTCGCGGAGGGCAAAATCCGGCTGCGCGAGGAAATGCTCGGCTCGATCGCCAGGCAGCGGAGCGTTCCGGTGGTTTACGTCAACCTGGTGGGAGGCAATGACAGCCTGGTGTTTGACGGCTCCAGTTGCGCCTTTGACACCCAGGGCAGTCTTCGCGTTCGCGCCAAATCCTTTGAAGAAGATCTGGTTTATTTTGACACCACCGGCGAGGGAGAATCCGTCTGTCGAGAGACAGCGGGGGAAATCGAATTGATCGCGGGTGCGCTGGTTCTGGGTACACGCGATTACGTGGAGAAATGCGGCTTCCGGAGCGTGATTGTGGGTTTGAGCGGCGGTATTGACTCCTCCCTGGTGGCCGCAATTGCCGTGCGCGCGCTCGGCCCCGCGAACGTCTACGGAGTCAGCATGCCGGGGCCGTTTTCTTCTCCGGGCAGTCTGACGGACGCCGAAGCCCTGGCTCGCAATCTTGGCATTCATTATCGCGTCATTCCGGTCACGCCCATCTATGAGAGCTACCTCGGAACGCTCGGCCCGACTTTCGAGCGGCGGCCCCACGACACGACGGAGGAAAACATCCAGGCGCGTATCCGGGGAAACATTTTGATGGCGCTCTCCAATAAGTTTGGCGCGCTGGTGCTGAGCACTGGCAATAAGTCCGAGCTCGCGGCCGGCTACTGCACGCTGTATGGGGACATGGCGGGCGGCCTTGCCGTTATCGGGGATGTTCCGAAGACAATGGTCTACGAGCTTTCGCGCTACATTAACCGCGGCGCGAGCGGAGATGGTCCTATCCCGATCTCCAGCCTCGAAAAACCGCCCTCCGCCGAGCTGCGCCCGGATCAAAAGGACCAGGACACGCTGCCACCCTACGAAGTGCTTGACGCCATTCTGCGCGCCTATATCGAAGAGAATCAATCCGCGCCGGAAATCGTCGAGCGCTTTGGTTATGATCAGGCATTGGTCCGCCAAGTCCTGCGCCGCGTGACAGCCGCCGAATACAAGCGCCAGCAGGCCGCTCCATCGCTGAAGGTAACGGCCAAGGCGTTTGGCATCGGACGGCGCTTCCCAGTGGCCTGCCGGTACGAGATGTAGCGCAGAGTTTTGCTTTTAAAACTCTGCGCTACAAAGTCCAAAGCGCATTCAACCGTTCACCACGTTCTGCGGCTGGCCTTTTAGAAAGGCCGTAAGGTTTTCCACCGTTGTCCGCATGCACCGCGCGCGCGCCTCGCGCGTGGCCCAAGCCATGTGCGGCGTCAGAATGCAGTTGCTGGCGGAAAAGAGTGGACGGCCCGGAGGCGGGGGTTCCTCGGCCAGCGCGTCGAGACCGGCGCCCGCGAGCTTGCCATGGTTCAGCGCATCAGCCAGGGCCTGATCGTCAATCAGCGCGCCGCGCGCGGTGTTGAGGAGGAAGGCCGTGGGTTTCATCAGGGAGAGACGTGGGGCATTCAGCAATCCCCGTGTCTGCGGCGTCAAGGGGCAATGCAGACTGACCACGTCGGAAGCCATCAGCAACTCTTCCAGTGTAGCCCACTGGAACGTTTCATAGACTGGCGACTCCTTGCGACTCGGGCTAAGGGCAAGCACATTCATGCCCAAAGCGCGGGCGATCTCCGCCACCCGCCGCCCGATGCGGCCAAAACCGATAACGCCCAGGGTCTTTCCGGCAAGCTCGAATTGCGGCGATTGAGTGAAGCTCCAGTCTTTGCTTCGGGACCATGCCCCATCGCGTACCGCGTCGCTGTGCAGGCCCACGCGATGGCACAACTCAAGAAGCAGCGCGATGGTAAACTGGGCCACGGAGTCCGTGCCGTAGGCCGGAACGTTGGTCACGGTGACGCCTTGCGCGCGCGCCGCTTCCAAATCAATGATGTCAACGCCAGTTGCCGTCACCCCGATGTAGACCAGCCCTCTGAGCGCTTTGAGGGTGGCGGCGCGCAGCATGACCTTGTTGGCCAGGACCGCGTGTGCCCCGGTGCATCTTTCGACAATCAATTCAGAGGACGTGCGCTCAAAAATGTCTACTGTCCCGAGCTTTTTGACCGGCTCCCACGAGAGGTCACCGGGGTTCATCGTGTATCCGTCCAGAACCACAATTTTCATCCGCATCGCTCCCGAGCTAAAAGATGAACCACACAGACACGAAGACACAAAGAGAAACTTCTATCAATCAGTCCCTGGCATCCTGGCGCATTTGTGGTAAAACGATTTGATGGGGCGATTCTATTCAACATTGGCCCCACAAGAATGTATTATGAACAAAAACTGCGCGCGCCGGTAGTCTTGCCGCAGGCGCACGTAGAATGGCATTTTAGGCATGACCCAATCCAATCAACCCATTTGCCGCATTGCCATTCTCGGCGGAGGCATTACGGGCCTCGCCGCCGCGCACGAATTGGCGCGCGCCCGCCAGACCGGCGCGCCCATCGACGAATTTCTACTTGAGGCCGGGGAGCGGCTGGGCGGCTTGATCCAAACCGAAGATGTAGAGGGATTCACAATTGAAGCGGGCCCGGATAGCTTCCTCACCGCCAAGCGGGGGGCATCCGATCTCTGCTCGGAATTGGGTCTTGCGGCGTCATTAACAGGCTCGAACGACGGTTCGCGCCGGACTCTCATTCTCCATCGGGGCCGTCTTGAGCCGTTGCCCGATGGGCTGATGTTTTTTGTCCCCACGCGGCTCGTGCCCGCCCTCGGCTCACGCTTGATTTCCTTCGAGAGCAAGTTTGCGATTCTGCGTGACGCGCTCAGGCGGCGGCCGCCGGTACCGCGCAACAGCGATGCGGACGAGTCCGTTGCCTCGCTTGTGCGCCGTCACCTTGGGAACGGCGTGCTCGAAGCGATAGTCGATCCGTTGATGGCGGGCGTCTACGGCGGCGACACGGAACAATTGAGCGCCCGGGTGCTTCTGCCTCGCTTCGTGGCGATGGAACGGGAGTGGGGCAGCCTGGTGCGCGGAATGCTCGGGGCGCAGAAGACCGCCTCCCCGGCGGAGCCGCTTTTTACCACTCTGAAACGTGGCATGGCGGAGTTACCGCGCGCGCTCGCGGCGAGGCTTGAGGAGGTTTCTGGCTCCGCTGATCCTCGCGTGTTTCTAAGTCAAAGCGTCGAGAGCGTCGAGCCGGTGGCAGCCTCCAGCCGGCCCGAGGCTGCCACCGGCTCGCGCCCATTTCGTTATGCCATCCGCTGCCGCGGCGGCAGGAGTTACGAAGCCGACGCGATCGTTTTCGCGCTGCCGGCGACCGAGTGCGCGCGGCTGCTGGCTCCCGTCAGCGCGCCCGCGAGCCGGGCGCTTGCCGCAATTCCTTACACGCCTGCTGTGGTCGTAGCGCTGGGTTATCCTCGGCTCCCGAAGGGTTTACCCGAGAGCTTCGGGTTTCTTGTGCCGCCCAAGGAAGGGCGCAAGCTACTTGCGTGCACCTTTGTACACGCGAAGTTCGCCAATCGAGCCCCGGCAGGGTCCGCGCTGCTGCGCTGTTTCCTGGGAGGCGCTCATCAGCCGGACGCGGCGATGTGGAGCGACGAAGAACTGGTCTCCGTGGTTGATCGTGAGCTGCGGGAAATTCTTGGCATCGCGCATCAGCCCGCCTTCCGCCGCATCTACCGGTGGCCCGCTGCCATGCCGCAGTATCTCGTCGGCCATGAAAAACGAATCGCGGAAATCGAGCGTTCGCTCAGCGGGCATCCGGGATTGTTCCTGGCGGGGAATGCTTACGGCGGGATTGGGATTCCGGATTGCATCGGGTCGGGGCGGCGAGCGGCCAGGCGCGCCTGCGAATTCGCGGCCAGCAAATGACTCAATGAATCAATCACTCAATTGCTCAATTCCGCATCACTTTCCTCTCGCGCTCAGGAGGTCTTTCAGCTCCTCCATGAACTCGCGCACATCCTTAAAATCGAGGTAAACCGAGGCAAAGCGGACGTAGGCCACTTTGTCGAGTTTCTTGAGCCGGCTCATCACCAGCTCACCCACCGCGGACGTGGACCGCTCGCGCGCAGCCGATTCGGCGACATAAGCCTCCGCCTCGTTCACAATCTCCTCCAAGCGGCTCACGGGAACAGGGCGCCGCTCGCAAGCCTTGAGTAATCCCGCCAGAACCTTCTGGCGCTCGAATTTCTCGCGGCGGCCGTCTTTCTTGACCACCATGTAGGGAATCTCGTCGATGCGCTCGTAGGTGGTAAAGCGGCGCCCGCACTTCGTGCACTCGCGGCGGCGCCGGATGGATTCGCCCACCTTCGCCTCCCGCGAATCGACAACCCGGTCCTCCAGGTGCCCGCAAAATGGACATTTCATGAATAGTCTCTCACGAGTTGCTGGGCAAGTCTTTTTGTTGCCATTCTGGGCCGATTCGTTCCTCTTCGAATCGCTCTGAGCATAGCGAAGAGGCTCACAGTAAACTCCGCGAAGAATCTGCTTTTCTCAGAGGGCGGTCCCGCGCAAGCAGTCGGTCATGTCGCTATGCGACACCCGCAAAGCATGAAAATAAGGCGTAGGGGCGCTGCTTGCCTTCGGCCGCCGCTTTAGAACATCCGTAGAGTTTTAACAGCAAAACTCTGCGCTACACGCTATGGCGCCGCCGCGTGGTTTTCCTCTTCCTCGACGATAAGCCGCAACTTCCGGAATGAGAGGCCGCCCGCGATCACGAGAATCAGACCAAGAATTAGGCAGGGCAGCATGACCGCGACCCACGTCAAAATGGCGGCGCTTGCGGCCCCTTCCGCCGGGATGTGGAAAATGTCCTTGAGGGCGAGAAGGACCGCCACCTGGAATCCTCCTCCGACGCCGGGAAGCTGAATTACCAGGCCCAGTGCGCAAAAGAACGTTGTCAGCGCCGCTTCCCACCAGGAAAGACCGGCCAAGCGGCCGCCCACGCTGCGGATCGTCAGCCATATGATCGTCACATTGATGGTCCAGAGTAACACCGTCAACGCCACGGTGACGGAGAAATCCCATGGGTCTTGAATCACGTCAAGCCCGGAGGAAAAGGAGCGCAGAAAGCCGCTGAAGCGGGAGCGGAACTTTGCCGGCGCGGATTGGAAAACACCATCCAACCGCGTGATGAGGCGATCGGAATAGATGCGATATACGGCCAGGCACGCGACCGCAGCGCCCGAAAGTATTAGAATGACAACCGCGCCTTCATGCAGTTCATGTAGCAGGGCCGCGCGGTGCGGCGTGGACGCATGTAATGGCTCGAAATAGAGCGCCAGCGCGAAGACGACGACGAGCGCAAGGCAATCGTAAATGCGCTCGACCACCCAGACCGCGAGTTGCGAGGTGAAGGGAAGCGTTTCAGCCTTGGCAATGTAGGCGGGCCGCACGATCTCCCCAGCCCGGCCGATCAGGTAGATGGAACTGAACCCGAGCACCTGCGCGTTGAACAGAACCCAGGGAGAGCACTTCTTGATGGGATCAACAAAGAACTTCCAGCGGTAAGCGCGCACGAAATACGTGGCATAGCTGAGCACAACCGCGAGGAGCAGCAGTTCGAGCTTGACGTGAATCAGCAGGGACCCGAGCCGGCTCCACTCGAAGTTCCTCCATTGTGCGCTGCGGCTTACGTGGAGCAGAATCAGCGCCAGCACGACTGCGCCGAAAGCCCATCCCAGCCAGCGCCGACGGTCTGTTTTCATAGGGTCGAGGGTTGCCGCACGTTCACGACCGTAAACATACCGGATGCGCCAGGACAAGTCAAGCTGTGGCCGCCACAGGGGAGACACCGTGGAAATCAGAAGAAACTGTATGCAACCCGGCACTGGCGGCGGCCTCCGGATTCGATAAGAATAAAAACCGGCGGCTAAGCAACCGATGCTTGCCCTTAGCCCGCCGCCATAGTTCGTCAGGAAGCAGGCTCGGCCCATCGCCATCGGCTCGACATCAGTGGCCGGAGCCGCCTACCGGAGGATGGGTTCGTGCGGCCGGCACGGCTGCCGCGGCAGGGGCGGCGCGCCTAATGGCCAGGGGAACGCGCGCGAAAGCCACCTGGTTGGCAGACGGATCGAGCACGTTCACCTGCATCCAGTAACGGCCTGGAGGGAATTTGCTTAGGGGGATTTGCGTGAAGTATGAGGCATTTCCCGAGCCGGACTTTGCCGCTTTCCCGGTTTGGGCGGGATAAGGGCCGGCCTCGGAAATCTGAATTCCATCGCGGAAGAAGACAAGCGCGACAGAAGGGGGCGCCGCAGCGGGATGTTTCCCGCCGTTTTTACCAGTCGTGCCCGGCTTTCCCCCATAGGATTGTAGATAAATATAAAGATTCTGATCGGTGCGAAACACGCGCGTAACGCTCGGCAGAATGCTCTTCGATCCTATGTCGAGTGGGTTATCCTCGGCCCCGATCTCCCACGGACCGTGCCGAGGGCGTGATGGAGGCGTATTAGAAATTTCGTTCGAGACCACGACGGAGCTGATGGCGAGGTTCGTGGACTCCTTTGCCACAGCAGGCAGCACCAGCGGCTCTTCGAACGTGCCCATCTTTCCGCTTTGATTCTCGCGCACCACCACCTTCAGTTTGTAGCTGCCCGGCGGAAGCACAATGCCGCCCTCATAGAGGATGTTGCCCTTGAGCACTTGCTGGTAGGTGGCAGCGTTCAGCTTAAC
>JBOGJX010000035.1:0-17460 GCA_050745285.1 Terriglobia bacterium | reverse complement strand
GCCCGTCGCCGCAGCGGGAGACAGCAGGAATGGGGATCGCGTTACGGCACGGCCGTTTTTCTTGGAAACGCTGGCCGTGCCCTTCCGTCCTCACTGACCGGAATTTTCAGGGTAGTGGCGAGTGGCGAGTGGCGAGAGCGCCGTAGCGGCGGCTCCCCGTCCTTCCGGGCGACGTGGTGAGAAATCTGTGGCTACTCGCCCGCCTGACCCGATTCGCTCTTGTGCGCCGGCACGCTTAACACTCGTACCTTGACGCGTGCTAAGCCACCGTGGCTAAATCCAAGCCGTCTCGCTGCCGCTCTTGAAACGTCGATCAGGCGGCCCGCAATGGCAGGTCCGCGGTCTTTTATCCTCACAATGACAGAACGTCCGTTCCTAAGATTGGTAACTTTGACCCGGCTTCCCAACGGCAAAGTGCGGTGAGCCGCAATGAGCTGGTGTTCATCAAACGGCTCGCCACAGGCCATCAAGCGGCCTTGGTCCTTAGGTCCGTACCAGCTTGCAACTCCATATTGGACTCGCTGGACAGGATGGGCTCGATGATGGGAATGCGCGCCGCTGCGCGCTACGCTCCGCTTGACCGCGTACAGCGGCGAGAATGAGATCAATACGATCAACAAAGCCATGCTCAATCGTTTCATAGGGCCTCCTCACTTTCGTGATCATGGCCTCCTTCGCAATTATGTCCGGTTTGCCAGGCGACGCTTCTAAAGGAATGTTTTGCGCAGATTTATTAATATAGTGTCGCAGCAGCCAACTCGCTGATCAAGCCGCGTGGAAATCATCGACTCGTCATGCGATGCGCAGGCTGTCCGGGCCATGAGCCTCAGGTATTTCCTGCCCGAATATACAGGTTTTTCCGGAACCGCGCCGGTTTACCACATAACCCAGATAGCTCCGCTACCAGAAGTAGTGAGCACGAAGCCTGCCAAACAAGCTGCGAGCCATTGGTTTATCCATGATTTCAGTGACATCCGGGTAATATCCGCATGGGGCGCAGCAGTCGTGGAGGCTGGCTCGCGGCGGTAAAAACCAGGCTAACTAGAGGAAAATTTATACGCGTCCCTCGGTTCCCCAAGCGACCCTCCGCAGAATGGGATGTTTGCAGATGCCGTCCCCATGCTGGCAGGACGGGCGCGGGCCGCGAAGTCCGTCACGCGTGGTCTGTTATAATTAGAAATCTAAAACCATGTCTGGCATCATCGGCTACATCGGCAATAAGCGCGTAGTTCCTCTCCTGATCGAGGGCTTGCACCGGCTCCAGTACCGGGGTTACGACTCGGCCGGCCTCGCCGTCATCAAAGACGGAGGTATGCAAATCCGGCGCGCCACGGGGAAGCTGCGCAACCTCGAGGAAGTTATCCGGCTGAACCCGGCGGACGGCTCATACGGGATCGGACACACGCGCTGGGCTACGCACGGCGCGCCCACCGAGGAGAACGCCCATCCGCTGAGCGACTGCCATGGCGCGATCGCGGTAGTCCATAACGGGATCATTGAAAACTACGAGGAATTGAAGCGCGAGCTCCTGAGTGAGGGGCACAAGTTTGCCACCGGCACGGACACGGAGGTGATCGCCCATCTGGTCGAAAAGTATCTGGATGGCCTCCGGCCCCTAACAAACAGCGGCTCCTCGCAACCGCTTGATCTTGAAGACGCGGTTCGCGTCGCGGTGGGGCGGCTGAAGGGCGCGTTCGCGCTCGCCATCATTTCCACGCGCGACTTGAACAAGATTGTCGCCGTGCGCCAGGGGCCACCCGCCGTCATCGGCCTGGGGAAAGATGAATATTTCGTGGCCAGCGACGTGCCGGCCATCGTCTACCACACGCGCGACATCGTCTTCCTGGCGGATGGCAATATGGCGGTGCTTACTCCGCACGGCGTCCGGCTCACGGATTTCAATGGCTTCCCTGTCACGCGGCGGGTGCAGCACATCACGTGGGATCCCATCCTGGCGGAAAAAGGCGGCTTTAGGCATTTCATGCTCAAGGAAATTTATGAGCAGCCGCGCGCCGTCCGGGATACGGTGCTTGGCAGATTCTCACCGGAGACGGGCCAGGTGTTTCTCGACGAGATGGAAATCTCGGAAGACGATTTTCGCAGCTTCCGTGAAATCAAAATCGTTGCCGCAGGAACCTCACGGCACGCTGCGCTGGCGGGCAAAGTCATGATTGAGCGGCTGGCCCGCGTGCCGGTGGAAGTGGATTACGCCTCGGAGTTCCGCTATCGCGACCCCATTGTTGATCCGCACACGCTGACCATTGTGATCACCCAGTCCGGCGAGACGGCGGACACGCTGGCCGGCCAGCGGGAGGCCCAAGCGAAGGGATCAAAGACGCTTGCCATTTGCAACGTGCTCGGCAGCATGGCGCCGCGCGAAGCCAATGGCGCGATTTATACCCACGCCGGGCCGGAAATCGCCGTTGGCTCGACCAAGACGTTTTCCGCGCAGATGAGCGCGCTTTTTATGTTTGCACTCTATCTCGGCCAACTCCGGGGGCAGATTTCTGCCGGGGAAGCCAAGCGGCTCATGGCGGAACTAACGGCGCTTCCCAAGCAATTGGAAATCGTCCTGCAGCGGGACGATGAATTTGAAGACCTCGCCCGCCATTACTACCGCTCGGCGGACTTTCTGTTTCTCGGGCGCGGCGTCCATTTTCCCATCGCTCTCGAGGGCGCGCTCAAGATGAAGAAGGTGTCTTATATCCACGCGGAGGGGCATCCGGCGGGGGAAATGAAGCACGGGCCGAGCGCTCTGATCCGGGAAGGATTGCCCGTGGTGGTAATCGCTACGTGTGACTGGAACTCGGCGGATTCCAAGTTGCGCTACGAGCGAACCCTCTCAAACATTGAAGAAGCTAAGGCTCGCGGGGCCAACATCCTTGCACTGGTGACGGAGGGTGATCGTGAGGTGAGCGCGATGGCGAGCCACTCGATCGCCTTGCCCCTTACCAATGAGTTCCTCTCGGCGATTCTTGAGGTTGTGCCGCTGCAACTGCTCGCTTACCACATCGGCGTGCTGCGAGGCTGCGATGTGGACGAGCCGCGGAATCTTGCCAAATCCGTGACCGTGGAATAGGCGGATCAACCCCTCACCCGGCTCGCTCCGCTCGCCACCCTCTCCCCACGGGAGAGGGCCGGGAAAAAGTAAAGAGGCCAGCCCTCTTCCGGCGGGAGAGGGGAGACCGCGGGGAAGCAGCACTTCCCGTCGCGGTGGGTGAGGGCCTTTTCATGGCTTTGCGGGCGCCATGACCACTCAATGAATCAGTTCATAAGACTGCGGATACGGTGCAGCATGGCGCGGGCGGATTGGAGATTTGGATCATCGGGCGAAGCGAGACTCAAGTATGCCCTCAAGTCAGCAGCGGCTTCCCGGTAGCGGTGGAGGAGCAACAGGACGGTCCCGCGATCGTGCACGTCCTGGTGGGAAGCGGGATCAAGCGCCAGGCTCATTTCAACCAGTGTCAGCACGCGCCGATAATCGTTGCGGCGGAAGTAGGCGCCTTTTAGGTTATTGAGCATCCGCCCCAGGATCTGCTTGGCAGAACTTGCGGCAAGGTATTCGGGCCGGATTTCGGCGTCCGGTCCAAAATGCTTCTTGAGCAATCCGGCGCAATCCTTCAACGTCAGAATGTCGCCGCGATGAAACGGATCTAAAAAGATGTCGGAGGTCCCCAGGCCGTATTTCGCCAGGAAATGGCCGGGAAAGCTCACCCCCTCCAGCGGCAAGCCGCGACGCCGGCCAAGCTCCACGTAGATTAACGAAAGTGTGATGGGAATTCCCTTCCTCCGGTCGAGCACATCGTTCAGAAAGCTGTTGCGCGGGTTGTCGTAGTCCTGTTCATTCCCAGAGAGTGATTCCTCTTCAAAAAGCAACCGGTTCATTGCCTGAATGTTGGCGTGAGGGGAGTAATCGGGGTTTACGTCCAACCTGCGCGCGAGATCCTCAAAGCGGCGAAGCTGGGCGGGGAGATTCAGGCCAGGGTACTCCGTCTGTGCGATCATCAGCGCCGCTTCGAGTAGAGGAATGCGCTCTTCCCTTTCCACCAGCCGTGCGAATTGCCGGATAAGGTTTTCTTCGATCATATGGTTGGAGGGCCGCGGCCCACGGCGAACCCCAAGGCGGATTTTACGTTCCTTCCGCCGTTCCCGCGCTCAGGCGTCCGGTTTCGCGATAGGTGTGAACGACACGATGAAACACCGTCAGATTCGAAAAGATCACGATCACCCAAAGTACGGGCGCCATCCGGTCGGCAAGCGCGCCGATGATGAAGAGCACAATCCGCTCGGGGCGCTCAAGGAAGCCCACCTTGCACGAGCGGATCACGTTTTCCGCGCGCGCGCGCGTATAACTAGTCATAATGGACCCAATCATGCAAACCGCTACCAGGACCACGTACCAAAAGCGGCTGGCGCGGCTGTAGAATACCAGCAGCCCCACCAGAAGAAGCAGATCGGAGTAACGGTCAAGGACGGAATCCAGAAAGCCGCCAAAAATGGTCACGCGGTGGCTAATGCGGGCCACCGGACCATCCGTGAGGTCAAAGACAGCGGCCACGATGATCACCACTCCCGCCCAGCGGAAATAGCCTATGGCAAACAAATAAGCTGCCACGAGATTAATGAAGAGGCCCACCGACGTAAGGACGTTCGGATTGACACCCCGCCGCACAAACCAGCGGACAATCCGGTTGAAGATGACCTTTCCTCCGTCGCCGATCCTCCGGGTAATCATATCCTGCTATTTTACGGGGGAATGCGCGAAGAGGCAAAGGGGATTCGGTGGGCGCCAGCGTGATACCCTGGACGTGGCACACGAATGATTGGAACAAGTTGTAGCGCAGAGTTTTGTTTTTAAAACTCTGCGGCTTCTTATTATGCCCAACGAAACGCCGCAGGGTGGGAGAGATTTAAGCCCCGCCCGGCCCGGCAGCGTCCAGCTTTTTGCTATACTCGCTTTGGGCGAGCAGAATACGATTTTGCTTTGCTCGTGACTCGTCACTTGTCACTGCCTTTGAGGTTTATCGCTTGAGCGTTTCCGGCAACGGCGAACCGCAGAAAATCCTAGTGCGCACGGCCAACTGGATTGGCGACGCGGTGATCTCACTCCCCGCCATCGAGGCCCTGCGCGCGAAGTTCCCGGAGTCTGAGATCGTGCTGGTGTCAAAACCCTGGGTGAGCGGGGTCTACGAGCACCACCCGGCGATCGACCGGCAGATCCTCTATGATCCTCAGGGCGAGCACCGGGGCGCCGGCGGTTTCGGTAAACTTATCCGGCAACTGCGGGAGGAAGAATTCGACGCGGCCATCCTCTTGCAGAATGCCTTTCACGCCGCTTGGATGGCTTGGCGCGCGCATATCCCGGTGCGTATCGGTTATGCGCGCGATGGGCGCGCGCCGTGGCTCACACATCCCATCGAGGCGCCTCCAGCCGCTGTGTATGGGCACCAGGCGTACTACTACTTGCACCTCCTCTTTCGTGCCGGGATCATCCCGCGGCCTGAGCCACCCCGCCCACTGGCTGAAACGCGGATTGAAGTGCAGCCAGGTGAAAGGGCTTGGGCCACGAGACGCCTGGAGTCCATGGGAATCCAGGGACCGCGATTTCTATTGGGACTGGTTCCAGGGGCATCCTTTGGCCCGGCCAAGCGCTGGATGCCTGACCGCTTTGCCGCCCTGGCGGACCGCCTGACGGAAGTCTTAAACGCGGACGTTTTGCTTTTCGGATCCCTTTCCGAAAAGCCATTGGCCGAGGAAATCGCTGGAGAGATGGAGCACACGCCGTTGATCATGGCCGGTGAGACGACGCTGCGCCAATCGATGTCTCTGCTCGAGCGATGCCGTCTGCTCGTAACCAATGATTCCGGGCCCATGCACCTTGCCGCAGCCATGGCGCTGCCCGTCGTTTCAATATTCGGCTCAACCGACGCCCGCGCTACCCGGCCTTTCGGCCCGTACGCCCGCGTGGTTCAGCACGCCGTCCCATGCAGCCCCTGCGGCTTGCGAGTTTGCCCTATCGACTTTCGCTGCATGGAGGGCGTGACCGTCGCCATGGTCTACCGGGCGGCCCTGGAGATGGTAAGGCAGCTTGGCATTACCCATGAACGCCCGGCCCGGGAAGGCAAGAATAAGTAGGCGTAGGGGCGCTGCTTGCCGCACCCTGCTCAGCATGACAGGCAGGGTTTTCAGTACGCTATCAAGGTGGTTTGCTGAAAGCTGAGTGCTGATAGATTTTTTGCTCGTCACCCGTCACTCGCCACTTATCACTGTCTTTATGGAAATTTCCATCGCAGACCGTTCCGCGCTCCTCGCGTTGATCGAGCGTTTTTCAAGACAGAAGATCGCCGTGCTCGGCGACCTCGTGGCGGATGAATTCATCCACGGCGAGATCGCGCGCGTCTCGCGCGAGGCGCCGGTGCTGATCCTGCATCAGCGCGAGAGGCGCATTGTGCCCGGCGGCGCGGCGAATGCGGCGAACAATCTGATTGAGATGGGGTCCCGGATCGGTTTGGTTGGCGTTGTGGGCGAAGACGAATCCGGCGCCGCGCTGCTTGACTACTTCCGTCAAAAGGGCGTTTCGACGCGCGGCGTGCGGCGCCTGAAGGGTTACGTGACGCCCACCAAATCGCGCGTGCTGGGGGGCATGGGCCACAGTCAAATGCAGCAGATCGTACGCGTGGACCGGGAGCCAGCGCGGGAGCTCGGGAGCAAGACGAGGCAGGGTCTTCTACGGCGCACGCTCCCACTGCTGGCGCAT
Source organism: Terriglobia bacterium (assembly GCA_050745285.1). Taxonomy (GTDB): domain Bacteria; phylum Acidobacteriota; class Terriglobia; order UBA7540; family UBA7540; genus RH2-MAG17b. The sequence goes on along the minus strand of JBOGJX010000035.1, from coordinate 10,703 downwards.
TCCTCCGCGCTTCTCATCTCGGATTACGGCTATGGCGCGTGCAATCCCAAGACGGTGGGTGCGCTGAACCGGCGCAAGGGTAATCCTCCCTGCGTGGTGGACTCCCGCTACCGCATCCTGAGTTATAATCACGTGACTGCTTCGACTCCCAACGAGCCGGAGATGGAAGCGGCGTTTGGGGTGCGGGTGGGAAATGACCTCCGGGTGCTTCGCCGCTGCGCGGATCGCGCGCTCGAAGCCTGCTCACTGAAGGCGTTGCTCATCACGCGAGGGCGCGAAGGAATGGCGCTCTATGAGCCCCATTCCAGACCGCAAGTTCTGCCCATTTTCGGCTCGGATCAAGTGGCGGACGTTACCGGCGCGGGAGATACGGTCATCGCGGCGTTCACCTTGAGCCTCGCTGCCGGAGCGAGTTTCCTGCACGCGGCGATGCTGGCCAATTGCGCCGGCGGATTGGTGGTCATGAAGAGCGGCACGGCCACCGTGACGGCGCGCGAGCTCGCGGAAGCCATCCGGAACCTATGATTGACAAGATCATCCCACGCTCTGAAGCAGCGCCGCTCGGCGAACGGTTGCGTAGCGAAGGGCACGCAATCGTTTTTGCTAATGGCTGCTTTGACCTCTTGCACGTGGGCCACATCCGGTATCTACGCGGGGCCAAGGAACAAGGCGGTGTGCTGGTGGTGGGCGTCAATAGCGACCGCGCCGTGACAGCCCTCAAAGGCCACGGCCGTCCGCTGATGCCAGAGGTCGGCCGGGCCGAGTTGGTGGCGGCTCTCGAATTCGTGGACTACGTCATCGTGTTCGATGACCTGACCGTCGAGAGTCTTCTTCTCGACCTCCGGCCGAACGTGCACTGTAAAGGGACGGACTACACCGAGCGGTCGGTTCCTGAGCGCACCGTGATGGAAAGCCTGGGCGGGAAGATCCGCATCACCGGTGATCCTAAAGGCCACTCCACGCGGGAAATTTTGGCGGACATCCGCAAGCGCTTTGGCAAATGACGAATACGATGCCAGCGGGCCTCACGGCATGACATTTGTACCGTGGGCCGTTGGATTGGGAAAATCCCACGGCACACAGACCGTGCCGTGGCTACCCCTCCAATACTTTTCCTCAAGACGCTAAAATGCCCACCCCACCACAAAGATTTTTGGTCATCCGGCTCAGCTCGATCGGCGACATTGTGCACGCGCTGCCCGCAGTATCCGCGCTGGCGGAATCCTATCCGCACACGGAAATCACCTGGGCCATTGAAGATCGCTACGCCGCCCTGCTCGATGGCAATCCCTGCGTGCATCGCGTGATACGCATTGATACACTAGGCTGGCGAAAGCGGATTTTCTCCGCCCGGACGCTGGGCGAAGTTACCTCTGCAATACGCCGGCTGCGCGAGGAGCGCTACGATGCCGTCATCGACTTCCAGGGCTTGATAAAAACGGGGATTATGGCGCGGCTGTGCCGAGCCTCCCGGCGGATCGGATACGCCAAGTCAGGCCATCGAGAACCGGGCGCTGGCCTCTTTTATACTGAGGAGGTTGCCCTGCAGGACGGCATGCATGTGATTGAGGAGAACCTCGCGCTGGCGAAAAACCTCGGCGCGCGCCCGGCGCGCTGGAAGTTCCCTCTTCCCCGGCGTGAGAAGGACGAGCGCTATATCGAGGCGCAGCTTCGCGCCATCGGAGCGCAGGAATTAATTATTGTAAACCCTGGCGGCGGCTGGGCTGCGAAACGTTGGTCCCCGGAAAACTATGCATCGCTCATTGCGCGGATGGCGCCGTCGCAGGCAGAACCGATAGCCCGGCCCGAGCCAGAGCATCGGACTAAAACAGCGCGGGCTATCATTCTGACCGGATCACCGGCTGACGAGAGCGATATCGCCGCCATCCTCCGCCAGGCCGCCTGCGAACACGCTCATTACCTGCCCACAACCCTTAGCCAATATATTGCTCTTGCGCGCCGCGCCCGCTTGTTCGTCGGGGGCGATACGGGCCCGATGCATCTTGCCGCGGCGTTGGATGTTCCCGTGGTTGCGATCATGGGTCCCACGGATCCCAGGCGCAACGGACCCTTTTCCGCTTCCGATGTGGCGCTCTCGAATCACGGGCCGGTCGACCACACGCGGCGGGCAAAGGATTCGCAATTCCTGGAAGGAATTCCTGTTGATGACGTATTTGCTGCCGTTCAGAAACGCCTCGAGAGTATCCATGCGCGGTAGTTACGGAGCGTGGGCCGCCCGCTGGCGCGTGCCATTCGGCTTTGTCTTTGCGATTGCCTACGCGGTGCTGAGCCAGCCCACCCGAGAGCTATTAGTGGCCGGAAGTCTGATAGCCCTTGCGGGGCTTATCCTTCGCGCCCTAGCGGCCGGGTACATCGAAAAAAATGAGACGCTGGCGACCGGCGGACCCTTCCGCTATACCCGCAATCCCCTCTATCTTGGCAGTTTCATTCTCGGCGCCGGTTTCATGATTGCAGGAGCCTCATGGATCTTAGGAGTAGCTTTTGTCTCACTGTTCTTACTCGTCTACATTCCGGTCATGCAGCGCGAGGAGGCGTTTTTGCGCCGGCAATTTGGCGCATCCTTCGAAGTCTACGCCGGGCGGGTGCCTCTTTTGCTGCCCATCCCGGGACGGAGCATTGCCGGACACGGCGCTTTCCGCTGGCGCCAATACCGCAAGAACCGTGAATACGAGGCGGTGTGCGGCTGGTTCGTGATTTTCATTTTTTTGACGATAAAATTGATGCTACGATAGCGCGGGGTTCGGGCTAACGTTTGCCACTGTCTCAGCGTCTAACTAAAGATCTATGCACTTTTCCATCATGCGGCGGGCGGTCGTTGTGGCAGCGTTTGTCCTTCTGGGTAGTCTCGCATTCGCGCAGAATTCCGCCGCTCCCGCCTCGTTGCATGCGTTGCCGGCCTCGTCGCCTCTGCCGTTCGGGCCCGGAGAAACGCTCACTTACAATGTGACCTGGTCGATATTTCCGGCCGGCCAGGTTGTGGCTTCGCTCAAACAAATTGGAGCAGGCGCCGAGGACGCTTACCAGATTGACACCTTGGCCCGATCGGACGGATTCGTCTCACTTCTCTTTAAGATCGACAACACTTATCACTCCGTTTTTGATCCGCGAACGCTTTGTTCGCGCCAGATTAATAAGACCATCAACGAAGGCGGCCGGCACAAGCAGACGCATATCGTCTTTGACAGCGCGAAGCGGATGGCCGTCCTCGACGAGCGCGACATGGGGAAGCCCAACCATCCGCTGAAACACACGGAGAACGCGATCCCGGCGTGCGTCGAGGACATCGTGACCGCTTTTTATGATTTGCGGCGGCAACCCATGCAGGTGGGCGGCAAGATTCACCTCCCCATCAATGACGGATCGAAGACACACGAAGTGATCGTGGACGTACAGGCGCGCGAGCAGGTGCAAACCCCGATAGGGCGCCGCTACGCCTTCCGCCTGGAGCCGCGCGCGCTGGGCGACCTCTACAAAAAGAAGGGACGCCTGCTCATCTGGATCAGCGATGACGCCGAGCGCCTCCCTCTGCGCATTAAGGCGATCATGCTGATCGGAACGATTACCGGCAACTTGGAATCCGTGACCCATGGCCCCGCAACAAGCTCGGTTGGTCCGGCGCCGAATTAGCCACGGCACGATTTGCCTGCCGTGGGCTTTTATCCTGCCGAACGAAGGGCCCACGGCACAAACGCCGCGCCGTGGCTACCAACTTCTTCAGCATCCTGATCAGCGCGCACCAATCTTTACTCATCGTGGAGGGCAGAAACACGCCCACCCCGCATCGCCACTGTGACGGCGCCACGGCTCAGCACGCTGAGAATCCTCATCCCAGAAAACCCTGGCGCGTCTACTGCCACGTTTCTCGTTGTCCGCTCACCCGCAGTTTCAAGCACAATGTCAGGCTGCACCCGCGAGATGAACCGCGAATCCATTGCGATTGACCTTGCTTCTAACACCACGCTCTCCATCGGGAGATTCTGTCGCAACACCCGCGCTTGATCAGCACGGCTCAGATCGGCGGCGAGAAGAATTGACCCATCCGAGTTGGAGATTCGCACTAGCATGGGCGCGGAAGCCGCGCGCCGTGGACGCGGGCCGCCGGCCGCCGGATCTTCCCGCTGAGCCTGCCCCTGAGTTGGCCAGAAAACTTTGAATTGCGCCCGCCCGCGCAGCATCACGTCACCGGCGCGAAGCTGGCGCACGCTGACTCCGCGCTGCCGCAGTAAAGCCCAAAGAGTTTCAGGGTCTGGCGGAGGCGCGCCATACCAAAACTGCTTAACCCGGAAATTTCTTAGCACCGAAGCCACGCCGCTCAAATGGTCTCCGGAGACGTCCGGCAGCAGCAACACGTCAATCGTCTTAATGCCGCGCGACCATAGATAGGGCGAAACAATATTCTCCCCCGGATCCCATCGCCTGGCGCGGAGCGGATCGCCTCCGCTCAAACGTCTGCGGCTTCCTCCACCCGCGCCCACCAACATTGTCGTGCGGTCAGGCAGCACGAAAAAGAGGGCTTCCCCTCCCCCACAATCAAGCGCTGTCACCTGAAATTGGCCGGAGGGGATCGCGGGGGCAAACGGAGACAACGCGATCAACAAGCCAAACGCCACCGCGCACGCGCCCGCAACGCGGAAGAGTCCGCCGCTGTATCGCAGCCCAAACGCCGCCACAATCACGCCCAGCACAAAGCCCCATGCAACCCACTCGGGCGGACCCGGAACGCGGAAGGAGAGCCAATGCGGCATGCGCGGCAGCTCCGTCAGACCAAAAAGCCCCTCCATGATCACCGCCAGGAGTTTGGCTGGAAGCACGGCCAAGGCGGGCAGAGCGAGATTCAGAATCACCACCGGCACTGCAACCGCGAGCAGCACGGTCATGAGCGGAACCGCCAGCGCATTTAAGCCAATTCCAGCCAGCGTGACGCGATGGAAAATCTCCGCCATGGGAAGCAGAAGGCCCAGTTGAAGAATTGCGGAGAAGATCACGAGATCGGCAAGCCATATTGAAGCGCGAATGGCTCCAGTGACGGCTCGCAGGGTTAAGTTCGCGTGCTCGCCGGGCGGGCGTCCTTCCACGGTAAGCAATCCAGCCAATCCTCGGACGTCCAGCCTGAACTGCGCCACGCGCGGCTCAAAAGCCAAATCATATCCCGGCTCCGGGAGATGCCACAGCGCGCGGCGATACGGCTCGGTCAGCCGGGAGAGGATGGGAACAGCAAGTCCTGCAATCAACAGCGCCGCCGCGAAGGAGAGATCAAAGCCCGAGTCGAACAGCCATGCCGGGCGATGAAACAGCAGGATCAAGGCCGCGACGCCGATTGCATTCAACGCAGGCTGGGAACGGTCGAGGAGCCTGGCGAGTAAATACGCTCCGATCATCAAAGAGGCGCGCAGCGTGGGCGCCCGCTGCTCAACCAGCGAGGCGTAAATCACAAGAAAGAGAAGCAAGAGCGCGGCGCGCCAGGACTCGCGCAGGCGAAGCAGCCGCAGTAGACCCTCCGCCAGTAGGGCCAATAAACCCACGTGCAATCCCGCCACCACCAGCAGATGATAGAGGCCGCTCTTGCGGAAACCCTCGATCGTGCCCGAGTCCAGCGAAGACCGGTCACCCAGGAGAACAGCCTTGAGGACCGCGCCATCGCGGCCGCGAATCGACCAGGGCGGGTACAGCCGGTCGATGCTCGCGAGCAGCCGCTGACGGGTGCTTTCGATCAAACGCCGCAACAACGGCGGTCTGGGTCCGGAGATCTTGGTGACCGCCTGCGGCCCTTCAACGATTCCCTGCCAATAGATATCCTGGATGGATTCAACCCAGCGGCGATAATCAAACCCGCCCGGATTGCGGTCATCTTGCGGAGGCCGCAAGCGCGCCCATACGTGTATCGTCTGGCCGTAACGCAATTGAAGGGCGGCCGCTGGCAGCGGTGAGCGCTCCCCATTGAAAACGCGCAATCGCACTTTTCCGGCGGCAGCGTGCGTGATCTGGCCATCAGAAACACTGGCAACCTCAAGATCGAACTGAATGCCATACGGCATCTGGAGCGGGCTTGACGCCAGCGCTCCGTCAAGAAGCAGCGGGCGCTTGAGATTCAGCCCCCAGGCGCTTAGGTGGCTGATGTGATTGGCGGGAAAGCGATACTGAAACAGGCGCGCGGATGCCGCGCCGGCGCCAACAAACCCCGCGAGCACCAAGGCCGCCGTCGCACGAAGCCGGCCCGCGCGCAACGCAAGAGCTCCCGCGAGCAGCAATCCCGCGCAAATCCCAAGCCAGACAAACACTCCTCCGGGCGCGGACTGCGCCAGCAGGATTCCCAACGCGAAACCGCATGCCAACACCAACACAGGGCACTTCATGGGGGCGGTTTAATATACACCGGGATTTCGCTGGCGGTTAATCCGAATTTGAAAAATAAATTCTTCGCCATACGCAGCTTGCTGAAAGACCTCGTGTGAAGGGTGTAGCGGCGATTTTACATCGCCACAAGTCAAATGTTCTCAATGTACCAATGGCGGCATAAAGCCGGCGCACCACGTTTTTCAGCAACCTGCGAGGATTACTCTGTTAAGTTCTCTTCAGATCTGTCAGGGCATGGCTTTAGCCATGCCGTAAGCGTGCCCTCCCTTACCCCCGTCCCCTCTCCCTCGAGGGAGAGGGGGGACCGCGAAGCGGTGGGTGAGGGCTTTCGTGGCGCGCCTGAAGCCGTGCCCTGACTACCGCTAAACCGACTTAACATAGTAATGCTATGCCATAGTCAGGCGCGCGATTGATTCGATGTGATGTGTCTGAGGGAAGAGATCAAACATCTCGACGGAATCGAGTCGATAGCCGTGCTGGGTGAGGTAATTTAGATCACGAGCAAGGGTGGGCGGGTGGCAGCTTACGTAGCAAAGCTGCGCGGCCCCTAAGCTGGCCAGCAGGCGAAGTGAAGGCAGATTCACGCCGGTGCGCGGCGGGTCAAGCACCACAAGACCGGGTGTTGGCCCCGCGAACCGGCGTAGAAACTCATGGACAGGCCCATGCACAGCGTTCAAGTTCCTGAGGCCGTGGGCGCGCGCGCTCGCAGCCAAGTCGCGCGCAGAACCTGCGTGTGCTTCAACAGCCATCACCAGATCATATTGGCGGGCCAGTGGAAGGGCGAACAGGCCGCACCCGGCGTAAAGATCAAGCGCAACCCGCTGGCCGCCCATTTCGCGTTGCCTGCTGCCGTAGTGCTGCCTTGGCTTGCTATTCATTCCTGGCGCACTTCCCTGCCCGATGATAGTCTGCGTCACCGCATCGACGAGACCCGGAATCAGAAAACGGGAAGCCTGAAAGAAAGATCCAGGACTGATTTGATAACGGAAGCTCGCGGCCTGATAGGTCAGTGACGGCTCGCCGCATGTGTCCATCGCATCGCGCATGGCGAAGGCCACTGTTTGCACCCATGGGATGAGTTTGAGGGTCTCCACCGCAATATTTCCCCGCGCCCCCGCGTCCATCTCACCCGCAAAGGTGAGCATCACTCGGCGGTCTTCGTCATCCGCCATCATGGTGATTTCACCGCAACCCTTCAGCCACGCCGGTTGCAGCGCCTGCCGCAAGCCGGCCAGAGTCTCATTCAGGCGCGGAGAAATAATCCGGCAGTTCTCGATCTCCACCAGCCTATGGGATTCCGCGGCAAAAAAGCCCAGCCCGGCCATCCCATCCGCGCGTATATTAACCTTCAGATGCGCCTGATTCCGGTAGCTCCAGGGGAAGGCTGAGCGAACGCGAATTTCCTGCTCCCAATTGATCTTCCCAACGCGGCGCAGGGTCTCCCTCAAAATGCTCGCCTTCCATTCCAAAGCTTTTTCGGAAGACAGGTGTTGGTATTGGCACCCGCCGCAATCACCAAAATAGGGGCATAGAGGAGTGGTTCGCTCAGGCGCAGATTCAAGAACCCGCAGGAGGCGCGCGTGAACCATTCCTTTGGCGCTCCGCACTGGCTCTACTTCAACCCGTTCGCCGGGCAGCGCCAGCGGCGCTAGCACAGCTTGGCCGGCATGATAGCCGAGCGCCGCGCCGCCAAAAACCAGCTTTTGCGGGATGAGTTCAAATGTGTTCACGGCGACTTTACAGGTAGAATAGGCTCAAGCGAGGCAGTTGATAGTATTCAAAGAGGCGTTTCTTCAGGAACTGGCGCTCCACCGATTCAATCTGCGCGGCGGTCATGGTCCGGCGGCATCTCGCCAGGCTGCGGTCAATCTCTTCCCGCATGAGCACGAGGAGCTCCACGGACGTTCCTCTGGCAAGCGATCCGGAGACTCGATCTTCGATCGCCGCCAGGGTGCGCTCCAGCGCCTCCAAATCGCCCAGTAATTCCCCACCCTCTTTTTCGGCAACACCACGTAAGGCCTGTGCATTCTGGCAAAGATCACCGGCGATGACTTCATTCCCCTCCGCACGAGTGCGCTCCGCCGCCTTATCCAAATCCGTCGCGCATTGCCCGAGAAAACGTATGATCTGTTCTGGAGCGAAGGGCAGCGCTCCCCTGCTTCCCTTGTCGCCCACAGCGCCGCGTTCAATGGCCGCCGTGGCGGCGGCATCGGCTGCCAGCATGACTTGCTGCGCGCAGTACGCAAGCCCATTCACCTTAGTGAAGCGGCGCGGGCGGCGCGCATACTTTGCAAACGTCCGCTCGATGCCTGCGCGCACGGCATCAAGAGGAATTCCCGCTTCCTTCCACGATTCAATTAGCGCCCAATCCAGGGTGGAGAGAAGCGATGGCGATCCACGATGCTGCCGGAAGCACTCTTCGATTTCGGTAAAATAGTTGAAGTAGTTTTCCACCGCTCATCCTTGCTTCCGTCGGGGCGCGGCTACGTGCCGCTCGTAGATAATACGCAAGCCCTCGAGGGTGAGCGACCCATCGACCGGCAGCTTGTGTTTGGAAGCTCCCGCGACCAGAAGCGCCTGGCCACCCGTCGCCACCACCTTGGAGTCACTTCCCAGGGCGGCAAAGAGCCGGTCGAGGATGCCATCGACAAGCCCGACGGCGCCATAGTAAAGGCCCGATTGCATGCTGCCGATCGTGTTGGTTCCGATCACATTTTCCGGCTCGCGGATTTCGACCCGCGGCAATCGCGCCGCGTGCTGGAACAGAGCTTCCGCCGCGATGCCGATTCCCGGCGCAATCACGCCGCCGAGATATTCCCCTTTTGTGGAAACCACATCAAAAGTTATGGCCGTTCCGAAGTCCACCACGATGCAGGGACCGCCGAATTTTTCAAAGGCGGCGACGGAGTTAGCGATGCGGTCCGCTCCTACTTCCTGCGGATTATCGTAATGGATGGCCATTCCAGTGCGTGTCCCAGGCCCAATGAAAACTGGCTTAATATTTAAATATTTGGCGGCCATCTCCTCAAGTAATACATTAAGAGGTGGCACGACGCTAGCCACGCAAATCCCCTTAATCGCATTCGCTTGCATCCCGTCGAGGGCCAGCAGGTTGCGAATCAAGATGCCGTATTCATCGGCTGTCTGGTGACGATTGGTCGAGAGCCGCCAGTGGCCGCGAAGGCCGCTAGGATTCGGTCCCGCGTAGACTCCCAAAACCGTATTCGTGTTCCCGACGTCGATAACCAGAAGCATCTTTATCCGCTCACTTAATTTCAATCACTTCGCCCGAGAACAGCGATGCCGCGTGACCGTCCGCAAAAAGCAACCGCAAAGCGCCGTTCGGCTCCAACCCTTCCGTCAACGCAATCGATTCCCCGGCCTCCGTCTTCACCCGCACGCGCTTGCCGCGAGCAAAGCTTGACTTCGCCTCCCAGGATCGAGCGATGGCAGCGCTTCCCTGGTCGAGAAGAATGCGATAGAAATACTGCAACCGCCCCAGAAGACGCGCCAAAAGCCGGACCCGTGAATAGGACTTGCCGCCCTCCAGCCGGAGTGAGGTGGAAATCGAGCGAATTTCCTGGGGCATATTCCGATGGTTCACATTCAGTCCAATCCCGATGACCACCGCGTGAACCCTGTCCATCTCGGAGGTCATCTCGGTGAGGATTCCCCCCGCCTTCCTTCCTCTGAGCAGCAGATCATTCGGCCAGCGGATGTCCGGCACTAGCTGCGTCTCCTCTTCCACCGCCTGGTGCAACGCCAGGCCAGCCATCAACGTCAGAATCGGGGCGGAGGAGGGGGCGAGCGGCGGCCGCAGAATGATGGAAGCATAGATGCCGCTCGATCTTTCGGAATACCAGGTTCTTCCCAAGCGTCCACGGCCCGCCGACTGCTCCTCCGCCGTCACCACCGTGCCATGCGCCGCGCCATCCGCCGCAAGCCGGAGCGCCACCGTGTTGGTTGATCCCGTGGTGAAATAATGGATGATCTTCTTCCCGATCTCACACTCGCCGAGCGCCGCCTGCACCTGGCCTGGCGTCAACACGTCCGGGAGTTTGTGGAGCTGATAACCGCCGCCCGGATGCCCCTCGATTTCCATCCCCTGCGCGCGCAACTTTTCGATCCACATCCACACGGTCGAGCGGGTCACACCGATTTCGTCTGCGATTTTCGGGCCGGGCATCACCACCGTCGCATTCTCCGCAAACAAATGGATTAGCCGGTCAATCCTACGGTCGGTGGGTTGATTCATTCTGCCTCTGGCCACTGCGGGGCTAGATTCGTAGGGGCGCTGCTTGCCGCGCCCAAAGCGATCGGTCGCGGCA
>JBOGJX010000034.1:0-2897 GCA_050745285.1 Terriglobia bacterium | reverse complement strand
ACTTTCAGTTATAATCGACAATCATCCATTTCGGTCACAACGGTGAGTTCATGCGATACAACAACATTATCGAAGCGATTGGGCACACGCCGATCATCAAACTCAACCGTGTGGCAAGCGGCTGTCCCGCCGAAGTCTACGCCAAGTGCGATTATCTGAATCCGGGCGGCAGCGTCAAGGACCGGATTGGCATCGCCATGGTGGACGAAGCTGAGCGCAAGGGCTGGCTGAAGCCCGGCGGCACGATTGTTGAAGGAACGTCAGGAAACACCGGCATGGGCTTGGCGTTGGTCGCTGCCATACGCGGCTACAAAGCCATCTTCACCATGGCCGACAAGCAATCGCGGGAAAAGGTGGATACGCTGAAGGCGGTGGGCGCTGATGTCATCGTCTGCCCCACGGCGGTCGCGCCGGAGGACCCACGCAGCTATCACTCCGTGGTGAACAACCTGGCGCGCGACATTCCGGGCGCCTACCATCCCGACCAGTACCACAACCCGTCAAATCCCGAGATTCATTACCAGACCACCGGCCCGGAAATCTGGGAGGATAGCGAAGGCCGCGTCACGCACTTTGTGGCCGGCATGGGCACGGGGGGAACCATCACTGGCGTGGGCCGTTATCTCAAGGAAAAGAACCCGGCCGTGCGCATCATTGGGGCGGACCCGGTGGGGTCCATTTTGTACGATTTCTTTCACACCGGGACAACGCCCAAGGCCGAAACCTATAAGGTGGAAGGCATCGGCGAGGATTTCTTCCCCACCACGCTCGATTTCACCGTGATCGACGATATCCGCCGCGTGAGTGACAAAGATTCCTTCCTCTGGGCGCGACGACTCGCGCGCATGGAGGGAATTTTTGCGGGAGGCTCGGCGGGCACCGCCATGGCCGCCGCCGCGCAAACGCTGCCCACCTTGACGGAAAAAGACTTCATGGTGGTCTTCATTCCTGACACCGGCCAGCGCTACCTGAGCAAGATTTACAACAACGAGTGGATGCGTGACAACCGCTATCTCGAATCATCCATTCCCTGGACGGCGCAAGAAATCCTTCAGGCGCGCGCCGGATTAGGGCCGCAGCGCGAGCTCGTGAAGGTGGCTCCCTCGGACACGGTCTCGGCCGCGCTTGAGCTGATGCAGGCTCACGATTTCTCCCAGTTGCCGGTCTTTGACGCCGCCCGTCCGGCTGGCGCAATTTACGAGGATGACATTCTGAACTTGGCCCTCGAAGGCAAGGACTTGAAAAAGGTCGTCGTGCGCGAAGTGATGGCGAGCGCCTTCCCCGTCGTTCAACCCTCCGCCAGCGTGGACCAGATCACCATGCTCATTACCAGGGATTGTCCTGCGGTCTTTGTCGATTTGGGAGAATGCCACTACGAGATATTCACCAAGTACGATTTGCTGCACGCCGTCTCGCGGCTGGCGCAGGCGCGCCGGTAACTCGTTTGTCAGGCCAACGGATTGCATATTGCGTAGGGGCGCTGCTTGCCGCGCTCTGCCCGGTATACGTTGGCTGGCGCAGACCTTAAGGTCTGCGATTCCGCCCTGCTTGTCTAGCTGAGGGCGCAGAGAGCAGCGCCCCTGCGATCGCCACGGCTGGTCCTTTGCTTGTCACTCGTCTCTTGCCTCTCGTCTCTGCCTTTTACATATACTTCAGGCTCTCTTCGACCAACCGCGCGGTGCCTTGGTAAGGGTCCGCTCCGGCCCCGGTGTCCCATTCCATCGAGAAGTACCCGCGATACCCGCTCGCTCTTGCAATGGCGAAGAGCTTGGCCACGTCGATCTTATACACCATCCCGCCCTCGCCCCTCAGCGCGTCTTTCACGTGCGACATATTGAACGCGTGCTTGAACATCTGGGTCACGGCGCGCTGGTTGTACGCCGCATCCTCTCCACGAATGGAGTTGCCGAAATCCGGCAGCGCGCGCAGATACGGATTCGCCGCCTTCTCAATTACCTTGACGATGAAGAATGGATTCTCATTCACCGCGCTGTCATTTTCCAGATTGACCACCACGTTCTTCTTCGCCCCATAATCCGCCATGCGTCCGAGGCTTTCCGCCGCGAGATCGAGGTTGGGCGGCGCGTGATGCGATCCGTGAAGGTGCTGGCGCACGCTTGGCGACCCAAGGACCGCGGCAATATCAATCCACTTCTTCCCATAAGCCACGGCGGCCCCGCGCCGGGCCGGGTCTGGATCCCAGAATGAAGCTCCTTCGAGACCCAGGCCCACAAGGTAAGAACCGGCCTTCGCCACCGACGCGCGGAATTCGTCAAGGTAAGCTGGCGTCGTCGAGCTGAGGTGATTACTCAATGGATTAATATTGTGCACATCGAATTTTTCCGCCACCATTGCGGCAAAATCCTTCAGGTCCATGCCCGGCAGACTCTTGTCCCGCGCGTGGTTGGTTTGGCTCTCGATGTAAGCGCGAAAAGGGTACGACGTAACGGACAGGCGGTTCCGGGGCTGTGACGGGAACTGGAGATGAGGCTCGCTGGCCAGCAACTTCCCCGCCCTGCCCGCAACAACAGCGCTTAGTCCAAATGCAACGGAACTTCCCAAAAATTCGCGGCGTGACAATTTCTTATTCATAGACGCTCCCTTGTGATCCGCATTATGACCGCATGGCAGAACCGCTCCCAGTGCCAATCAGAAAATCTAACTCAAGATACGAAGAAATGCCATCGCCGTGCGCGGGGGCAGCACGCAGCGAAAAAAACTTCTCATCTGCCTCGTCTATCTCAATCCCCGGCGAGCGCCATGATATTGTTGACTTGGCGCTCGAATGACCGGTTGTAGCGCAGAGTTTTGCCTTTAAAACTCTGCGGCTTGCCATTGGACATCACAAGAAGCCGCAGAGTTTTAAAAGCAAAACTCTGCATTGCAAGGTCGTAATT
>JBOGJX010000033.1:0-4375 GCA_050745285.1 Terriglobia bacterium | reverse complement strand
CCTGCTGGCGGAGCAGCGCCAGCAAGGGCTGATTACACCCTTCCACATGCTTTACGTGCTGATGGACGCCGATAGCGGGCTTGCGGCCATGCTCGAGCGCGCGGGGGTTGCAACCTCCGGCCTGCTTGAGTCTTTTGCGACCAAACTCAATAAACTCGAGGGCGAGAAGAAGCTTGAGCCCGGCAAGCGCCCCGTGGCTTCGCGCTCGCTCCGCGATCTGATCGAGAAATGCTTTGTGAAGATGGAGGAGCGAAGCGCGGAGATGGCCGAGCCGGTAGACTTTCTGCTGGCGGCGGTCGAGTTCAGCGAAGACGCGCTCAAGCAGGAACTGCGCGGCGCGGGCGTCACCAAGACCACCGTGGAAAAAGCCGCGGCGGCGCGCGCCGCGACGGGCGCGACGCTCGGAGAGAAGAAGTCCGCCGAGTCCGCAGCCAAGCCGGGCGGGAAGATGCTCGAACGCTTCGGGCGCGATTTGACGGCGCTGGCCGCGTCACAAGAGCTGATGCCAGTTGTGGGCAGGGACGACGAGATCCGGCGCGTCATCCAGACTCTGTTGCGCAAGACGAAGAATAATCCGGTGGTGGTGGGCGATCCGGGGACGGGAAAGACGGCGATTGCCGAGGGCCTGGCTTTGCGGATTGCGGCGGGCGACGTGCCCGACTCGCTGAAGAAATGCAAGGTGATCGCCCTGGATCTCACTTCGATGGTGGCGGGCGCGAAGTATCGCGGTGAGTTCGAAGAGCGTATCAAGGGCGTGGTGGACGAGGTGAAGGCAACGAAGGGCGAGACCATTCTTTTCCTGGATGAGTTGCACACGCTGGTGGGCGCCGGAGGGAGCGAGGGCGGAATGGACGCCGCGAACATCCTCAAGCCGGCCTTGGCGCGCGGCGAGCTGCGGTGCGTCGGAGCAACCACCTTCGACGAATACCGCGAGCGCATCGAAAAAGATGGAGCGCTGGCCCGGCGCTTTGAAGTGGTCACGGTGAAGGAGCCCGATGATGACAGCATGATGGTCATTTTGCGCGGAATCCGCGGCCGCTACGAGGCTTACCACGGCGTGCGCCTCTCCGATGAATCCTTGCAGGCATCCGTGAAACTCTCGCGGAGGTATATCCGCGACCGCTTCCTGCCGGATAAGGCGATTGACATTATCGACGAGGCGACGGCGCGCATCCGCATGCAGAAGGAGTCGAAGCCCAACGCGATTGACGAGCAGGAGCGGCTGCTCGTCCGCAAGCAGGCCGAGCTCGAGTCTCTTGAAAAAGGTGCCTCTTCGGGGCAGAAAAAAGCGGTGGACGCTCTTCGTAAAGAAGTCGCGGAGATGAAGCCCAAGGTTGAGGCGCTCGTGACGCAATGGAGAACCCAGAAGGATGCCTCGGAGAATCTGCAGAAGACCAAAAAAGCAATCGAAGAACAGAATGCGACCTTGGCCTTAGCAGAAGGAAAAGGAGATGTGACCAAGGCGGCGGAGATCCGCTACGGCTCGCTCAAATATCTCGAGCAACAGCGCGAGGACTTGGAGAAGCAATTGGTGGGCATCGCTGCGGGCGGCGGAATGGTGCCGGAGGAAGTGCGGGCGGAGCACATCGCCGAGGTGGTGGCGGACCGCGTGGGCATTCCCATCCAGCGGATGCTTGAGAGCGAGCGCGAGCGGCTGCTGAAGCTGGAAGAACGTATCGGGGCGCGCGTCTACGGCCAGGATGAGGCGGTGCACGCCGTTTCCGAGGCCGCAAGGAGAATGCGCGCCGACCTCCAGGTCGGAAGGAAGCCAAACTCATTTCTATTTGTAGGCCCGACCGGCGTGGGTAAGACGGAGCTGGCGAAGGCGCTTGCGGAATCGTTGTTTGACGATGAAACCGCGCTCATCCGCATTGACATGGGCGAGTATAAGGACAAGTCGTCCATCGCCGGACTCATTGGGTCTCGCGCCGGACTTGTGGGCTCGGACGAAGGCGGTTTCCTCACCGAGGCGGTCCGCCGCTCGCCGTATTCGATCGTGTTATTTGACGAAGTGGAAAAGGCTCATCCGGAAGTGCTGGACCTCCTGCTGGGCGTTCTTGATGAAGGCCGCTTGACGGATGCCAAGGGGCGCTTCTGCGATTTTTCGAACACCGTGGTGCTCTTCACCTCGAATCTCGGGGTGCGTGAGGCCATGGAATCCACGGAAGACTTGGAGAAGCGTAAGGATATTATCCTTGAGGTGGTCAAGGCGAGTCTGCGGCCTGAGTTGTATAACCGCATCTCTCAGGTGATCGCCTTCAACTCGCTCACGGAGGTTGAGCTCGAGCGTATTGTGCTGACCCAACTCAATCACCTGCGCAAGAAGCTGGCGGACGAGCGTGAGATCGGCCTGGACGTGACGCCGGAAGCTCTTCGGTATCTTGCCAAGCAATCCTACGATCCCGCCTACGGCGCGCGCCCGGTGGGCCGCACCATGCAGCAGGCGGTGTTGTCCCCGGTTGCGACAGCGCTGCTGGCTGGGGACGTCGTGCCAAAACAAACCCTCCAGATCGCCTATGTGGAAGATGAGGGATTGACCTTCGGGGTGGTCGAGGGCGCACAGGCCCCGGCTTCCTGAGTGCAGTGACGTATTTCCCGGCGCCCGGAGCGGACCAAGTTTGTAGGGGCGCTGCTTGCTGTGCAGCAAGCATGCGGGCGCAGCAAGCAGCGCCCCTACAAATCCGCTTAGGATTGCCAATAATAGTGACGACGCCACGCCTACAGCCGCAATTGCGAATATTCGCACTAATGAAAAATGTCTCTCCATTCTTACTTCTTGCTCTTGCAGGGCTTACCTTCTCGCCTGTCAGATCTATGCTGGCCGCCACGCCTGGAACCCTTGCTGATGGCACGCCCATACAGTTACGCCTGATGCAAACGATTTACGGTGCGGCCGCCTCCACAGGCCAGCCCGTGCAATTCCAGGTGACGAAAGATTTCACGATAGGCAGCGACGTCATTGTCGCCAAGGGAGGCATGGCGTTTGGCGCGGTGCGGGAGGCGCGCCACAAGGGACTGCTGCACGGCGCCGAGCTTATTGTTGACATTAATTCGATGGCGCTGGCCGACGGTGAAAAAGTCCCTCTCCGCGCTCAGGCGGCGGTTGAGAGCGCGAATGGGGCTGACCCCAAGAGAATTGATTTTTCGCAGGGAATCCCCGCATCACTCTATCTGCGCAAGAAAAACATTACGGTGCTGCAGGGAATCGAGATAACCGCTTATGTGGATGGTAATCAGCCCCTCGATCTCGACAAATTCAAGAAGCCGGTTAACAAACCGGCGGGTCGTTCCGCCATGAGCCAAATGCCAGGCAAAATGACGCCGGGGATGACGTCCGCCGGCCAAGCACCGAAGGCCGCTGCCCCGCAGTTACCGCCGGGCGAACCGGCGCCGCGTCCACAGATTCCTTCCGCGGCCGCCGGGCCCGGTCCGACCGCGGCGCAGCAGGCCGAGATCAGCAAGCTGATGTTGAAGGCCCTGAATGCCAACGATCCCGCGCAGCAGGTGCAGCTTTATGATCAGATTCTGGCGCTTGATCCAAACAACATGGTGGCGTATAACGCCCGCAAGGATGCGGAGGCGAAGCTTCAGGCTCAGCAGGAAACCCAGACCCAGCAGCAGACACAGGAGACCCAGAATACCCAGCAGGCGGAAGCCACGCAGGCCGAGAAGCGCACCGCCCTCGCCAGCGCGCAGCAGGCTTATCTTGCCGGGAACATCCCCATGGCGGCGTCCCAACTCTCTATTGCCAGGAAGATTGATCCTACGGATCCTGAGGTGCTCCGGCTCGGCTCCCTGATCTATAGCCGCAGCCGCACGAACCGGTTCATCAAACTGGTCTTGGTGGTCGTAGCGGCGGTCGTCATCATTCTGGTGATTCTCCTGATTCTTCTTAAGCGAGGAACGAAGGAGCCGTACCTCCAGGTCATTGACGGGCTTGACCAGGGGCAGCGCTATAAAATCGACAAAGATGTGATTCACATCGGCGCGGTGCAACAGGACGGAGGCAACAAGAATGAAGTGGTCGTTCGCGACCCCGAACGCACCGTCTCCCGCTTTCACTGTGAGATTTACCGGCAGAAGGGGAAGTTGTACGTATCAGATTGCCAAAGCGCCAATGGAACGTATTTGAACGACAAGCTCATCACTCCAGGGAAGCTGGTGCGGTTGAAGAAGGGATCGCGGATTCGCCTGGCGGAGGGCTGCACTTTGAAGATTGGGTTCGAGAAACCAAAGAAAGATGGGAAATAACGATACTGGGTTAAGTCGTGTTACCGCTGTGTCAGGGCATGGCTTTAGCCATGCCGCGCGGTGCGCTTCCCTTGATCCCGGGGGCTTTAGCCACTGAAGCCCTCAGCGGCTAAAGCCGTCGATC
>JBOGJX010000032.1:0-13532 GCA_050745285.1 Terriglobia bacterium | reverse complement strand
CAGCAAGCGGCGCCCCTACGAAGCAGCAAAGCCGCACGCCATAACGCCGCCCATGGATCAGACTTCAACGAAAAGGATTGCTGAGAAATCTTTTGACCTGCCATCCTGAGCGAAGCGAAGGATCCGCTTCTCGTGTTGAAAGTAAAAAAAACAGATTCTTCGCTACGCTCAGAATGACAGCCTAAGAAATAGCTTTCAGCAACCTGTCAGGCATAAAAGGGGAGGTGCGGGAATGAGCCGAATAGCGGGCCTTTCTCTGATCGTTGTTTTGCTGACCGTGGGATCGCTCAGCGCCACTGTTCCTTCCAAACAAGTGCTTTTCAAAGCGGCGCCTTCCGGCCCGTTCTTTCCGGTGGCCGTGTGGTACAACGGAGGTAGGGCGCGCGCGCCCATGCTTTCAGCGGTGAATGCGGAGAGCCCGGAGCAATGGGGAAAAGACCTTGACCAGATCAAGGCCGTAGGCTTCAACACGGTGAAGTGTTGGGTCGATTGGTCCACGGCTGAGCCCGCGCCCGGTGTATTCAATTTTACCAACCTGAACCTCCTGATGAAGCTGGCGCATCAGCGCAATTTACGGGTGATCGTGCAGATTTACACCGACTCGGCCCCCGATTGGGTGGGTGAGCGCTATCCCGGCGGACGGTTCGTGGACCGCAGCGGCGCGGTGATCACTTCACAATCCGCTCCAGGGTATTGCATTGACAACGCTGGGGTGCGGGCGGAAGTAGTTAAATTCCTGGAAGCCCTTTCGCGCGATGCAAACCGTTTTCCGGCGCTCTATGGTTGGGACGTTTGGAGCGAGCCTCACGTCATTAACTGGGCGGACTTTCCTTACCTCAAAAATCCTGAGTTCTGTTTCTGCCCCAGCAGCCAGGCGCGATTTCGCGAGTGGCTGAAAGTAAAATACAAGACGCTGGACGCGTTGAATTCCGCCTGGTATCGAGGATATAAGAACTGGGATCAGGTTCAACCTCCGCGCTTTCCCACCATCTTGTCGTATACCGATTATCTTGATTGGCGCGCCTTCATCGATGACAAACTCGCGGGCGATCTAAAGACTCGAGTCGATGCCATCCGCAGCGACGATCACACCCACCCCATTACGAGTCACGCAGCCGCTCCCGCGCTCTTTACGTCGCCGATGGATGGGTATGGCGAGCCCGATGACTGGAAGATGACGGCGAATGCGGATTTCTTTGGGACCTCGCTTTACCCAAAGCATTCCGAATCAACCCACCCATGGCCTTACTGGATGCTCGCCGCGGGACTTGATTTCACCCGCTCCGCTGGTCTCAGCTTCGGCAAGGGCTTTTGGATTGGCGAGCTTCAGGCCGGACAAGGCGCGACAGGCATGCGCATTGCGGAGCCGGTGACCGCTCAAGATGAAACGTACTGGATGTGGGAGACAGTTGCTCACGGGGCGCGGGAAATTGCCATCTATGCCTGGTATCCGATGAGCTCAGGCTTTGAGTCAAATGGCTATGGTCTCATCCATCTTGACGGAACCTTGACGGACCGCGCCCGCGCGGCGGGTCGCGTCGCCGGAATCATCGAACAGAATGGGCAAGGGATCAACCGGGCTCGCCCTGCGGCCGCGCAGGTGGCAATCCTCTATGACCGGTTGTCTTATATGGTGGGTGGCACGCAATCATCGCTTTCAAAGCTGGGAAACGCGGAGCGCGATTCGCTCATGGGAGTTTATCGGGCGTTCTTTGAACAGCAGATTCCGGTTGATTTTGTCCACCCTGCGGCTCTGAAGAGCGATCATCTGAGTCAATACAAGATTGTTTTCCTTCCCTATCCGGTGATGCTCTCAAAGCGAGTCGCCGAAGAAGTGAAACAATACGTTGCCCAGGGAGGAACGGCCGTGGCTGAGGCGCGCCTTGCCTGGAATAACGCGCGCGGCTACGCGAGTCCGGTGATTCCGGGGTTCGGCTTGGACCAGGTTTTTGGCGCCCGCGAGAAATTGATCCGCCCGGAGGACGCGCCTCGCCTGCTCATCCAGCCTTCCGCGGACCTGCTTGGCCTGAAGGCGGGCGACTCGGTTGCCGTCACAGCTTTTGAAGAAGACTTGCAGCCACTTGCAGGCGCGCGCGTGCTGGCCCGCTTTCCCGGCGGGGATGCCGCAATCGTCGAAAATAATTATGGGCAGGGAAAGGCAATCCTGATCGGTTCATTTCCCTGTCTCGCTTATCAACGGCAGCGCGATGTCTCCAGCAAAAAACTTCTCCTTTCCTTCGCGCGAGCTGTGGGAGTCAACCCGGAGGTTCGCGTCTCCGGCCCCGGAACTTCTGATGTGGAAGTCCGTCGGCTCACAAGCGATCATCAGCAATTCCTTTTCATCTTTAATCACGCGGCCCATCCCGCAGAGGCAACAATTTCGCTTAACATGCCATGGAAAGTGAAACAGGCGCGCGATCTAATAACAAACCGCGACGTCCCCGCGCGGGTGGAAGGGGCGAACACTCTTCTCGAGAAGAACCTCCCGCCGGATGCTGTCTGGGTGGTTAGTTTGAAGAGTGAATGAGCGCGCCATGTAACGTTTGACCGGCAGGCCGGAAGAGCACGGTTTTAACTGGGTGGCGCACACATCGCGATTTCTGCGATGTGTGCAATCGCGGAAAGATTGTGTTTCACTGGCAAAACATAGGCGGCAACTGGATATTGAATCGCATACATGGCGAACGACGGCATGCATGCGCCACCCGCGGCTTTTTGGCAAGAGGCTAACGGGATTGAAAGATGACATATGGGGCGTTTTGCGTTGGTGGCTGACCTCGGAGGCACAAAGATCGCCGTCGCTCGCGTCGAGGACACCGGGAGAATCACTCACCAAATGGTGGCCCGCACGCCTGCCATTGGAGGCAAAGCCGCTCTCGAAGCGATGATCCATCTGCTGCGTCAACTGCCGGTGAAAGGGGCCCGCGCGCTAGGTGTGGACGTCCCAGGGCTAGCTCATCCCGATGGCACTGTGTGGGCGCCGAACATCCCCGGATGGAAACGCATGCCTGTGGGTGAAATGTTGACCCGCCACTTCAAACTACCCGTTGTGGTCGATAGCGACCGCAATGCGTTCGTAACCGGCGAGGCATGGAAGGGGGCCGCGCAAACGTGCCGCGACGTGGTCTTCGTTGCGATCGGGACGGGTATCGGCGCTGGGATCATCAGTGGCGGACGCTTGATTCGCGGCCACGGGGAGCTTGCTGGCTGCATCGGATGGATGGCGGTGCGCGATCAGTTTCTTCCAAGGTACAAATCTGTAGGCTGCGTGGAGTTTCACGTGGCAGGGCCAGGCATCGCCAACGAGGCCCAGCGCATTTTTAAGCGCCCTGTCACTACTCGAGATGTGGTGAGGCTAGCTCGTGCCGGCGATCCGAGGGCAAGGAAAATCCTCTCTGGTGCGGGCGAAATCTTGGGTCTTGCTCTCGCTAACCTTGTGGACACGCTCAGCCCGGAAATGATTGTGATTGGCGGGGGCGTGGCCGCGGCGGGAAGCCTGCTGTTATCCCCCGCCCAGGAGACCATGCGGCGATGGGCGCAGCCGTTGGCGGCGAACCAGGTGCAAATCCGCCGCAGCCGTTTGGGAGCGCGCGCCGGCTTGCTCGGCGCCGCCAAGCTGGCATTCGATCATTTCATGCCCTGAGCCGGCGTCAAGCCTTTCTCAAATTCTGTGAATTCCTCGACGATGGCAAAGAGCACCGGTAACGATGCCGTTCACCGCGCCAGCCTTATCGCGGCGGCAAACGCCTGCATGTTCGTGTTCGGCATTATTTTGTTGCTCATGGGATCGCTTCTGCCCGGCCTCAAGGTGAGCGACGCCCGGGCTGGCAGCCTCGGCTCGTTTCCCTTGATCGGAATACTTGCGGCCACCATTCTGATCGGCCCCATCCTCGATAAGACGGGTGCAAAGGCAGCGCTCGCGGTGGCGCTAGCCCTCATCGTAGCGGCGCTCGCCATAATGCCTTTGCTCGCGAGCTACATGGCGATAGCCATTGCTGCGCTCGTCTACGGGCTCGGAGGCGGCATCCTGAATACTGCAACGAATGCGCTGGTTTCTGACCTGAGCGCCTCCGGGCGCGGCACGGCGCTGAATCTGCTCGGATTTTCCTTCAGCCTTGGGGCGATCGTGTCGCCCTTGCTGACGTCTGTGGTGAAAGGCGGGTTTTCAACGGTCCTTCATATTCTTGCGCTGGCCTCGGCGGTTGTCCTGGTGTTCGTTCTGGCGCTGCGCTTCCCCGCCCCGGCGCACTCAAGCACGCCCCTCCGGGAGTTGCTCAAGATTCTGCGTCACCCGCTGGTGTGGCTCTTCGGAGCGCTCCTCTTCTTCGAATCGGGCAACGAGAACTGCATGTTTGTATGGGCCGGCAAGGTGATGGGCGATATGCTGCATCTGGCAGCGCAGCGCGCTGATCTGGCCCTGCTCAGTTTGAGCATTGCTCTCGGAGCCGGACGCTTGCTGGCCGCGCTCTGGCTGCGATGGCTCGGGAGCCGCAACATGCTGCTTCTTTCCGCCGCCCTCACTATCGCTGGCGCATGCATTGTGCTTGGTGATGAGACGTTCGGCGGAATGTTGGTTGGCTTTGCAGTGATCGGTCTCGGAATGTCTGCCATCTACCCCACCGCGCTCGGGCTGGCCGGAGATTGTTTTCCTCAACAAACCGGGACCGTTTTCGGCTCCATCATGGCGGTGGCTTTGGTTGGCGGCGTGGCGGGACCGCTGGTGGGTGGCTGGGCAGCAAGCTCAAATCCGGCGAACGTGTTGGCCGTGCCCATCGTTGCCGCCATCATGGTTGCAGCCCTTACCGTGCTTATTTCCCGCAGAATTTGCCGTTCCGCCTCCCCCCTGGGCTAATCCCGCGGGTGGCGCATACATCGCTGCTGTTGCGATGTGTGCGATCGGAAAACCTATTAGAATCGGAACCCCGTCCGTCGGCATTTTTCTCAAAACTCGTTAGCATCGTTCATATGGCGCAATGTGCAACCCACTACGCACGCCTCGTCCATCTCTTCCATTCCCTTTGTCTCAAGAGTTGTAGCGCAGAGTTTTACTGTTAAAACTCTGCGGTATTTGCGCTGATATATAATTCCAACCTAATAGGATAAGGGCGGGGGGCTGCAACCGGCATTGACCCATTTTCTTGTAGGGATAGGGGGGGGACCGAGTAGTGGCGCGGATGTTTCCGGCACGCCGCGCATTCTGCGCGTGCGGCTGATAAAATAGCCGCGTGCGCGCCAACATCGGAAAACAGTGGTAGCCACGGTTGGCGCTTTTCCAACCGAGAGCCTTTTCGACGACCACCCACCGCGGTCAATTCAAAAAACGAATTGACCGCGGCTACTGCCGCCGGCGCCAACCCTAGGCAACATCCAGGAGAAGCATGAAAGCGGCGTTCATCACAGGCATCCGGCAGCTTGCAATCGGCGAGCTGCCGGATCTTCAGCTTGCAAGTCCGCGCGACGTCCTGGTGCGAGTTGATGCGGTTGGCGTGTGCGGCTCGGACATCCACTACTATACGAAAGGGCGCATCGGATCACAGCGGGTCAAGTTCCCGGAGACGATTGGCCATGAGTGCGCGGGCGCCGTGGTCGAAGCGGGCTCCGCGGTTACGCGGTTGAGGGTAGGTCAGCGCGTCGCGGTTGATCCGCTGATGCCGTGCGGGCAGTGCGATCAGTGTTTAAGCGGCCGGATGCACACATGCCGGAACCAGAGATTCCTGGGCTGTCCCGGTGAGGCCCCCGGCGCAATCTCCGAGCGCCTGCTTATGCCGGCAAGGTGTTGCTACCCAATTCCAGATTCGATGAGCATGGCGCAGGCAGCCATGGTTGAGCCTCTTTCCATCGGGCTTTACGCGGCGCGCATGGCCGGGATAAGAGCCGGTAGAGAAGCCAGTGTAAGGGATGTAGCGAAGGTTGCAATTCTTGGCTCGGGCCCAATCGGGTTGTGCGTCCTGCTCGCTTGCCTGACTGAGGCCCGGTGCACAACTTACGTCACCGACCTTCTGAGCGAGCGGCTCGCTGTGGCCATGAAGTGTGGCGCCGTCTGGACTGGCAATCCGCAGAAGTCAGACGTTGTAAAGGAAATCGCTGAGCGCGAACCGCTGGGCGTAGACTTCGTTTTTGAATGCGCGGGTAAGCAGGAAACACTTAATCAAGCAATCGAAATTCTGAAGCCCGGCGGAACTCTTCTGATCGTTGGTATTCCGGAAATCGATCGCGTAAGCTTTATGATTCATAATCTCCGGCGCAAGGAGATCACGCTCCGTAACGTTCGGCGCCAGAATGAATGCACGGCCGCCGCCATTGAATTGATTGCAGACGGTCACGCCAACGTCGATCCGCTCGTAACCCATCATTTCCCACTCGCCGGAACAAAGGCGGCTTTCGACCTGGTGACCGGCTACCGCGACGGCGTCGTAAAGGCGATGATTCACGTCTCCGCCTAGTAATGGTTTGCCGCTTTTCGTAGGGGCGCTGCTTGCCGCGCCCAAAGCGAGGGGGACGCAGCAAGCAGTGCCCCTGCGAAGCGGCAAGCGGTAAAGCTGCACGCGGCGCTACACGATCTAGGAGAATTCATGCGCAACACAATTCGATGGACGCTCACAGCGACAGCCGGCTTGGCCATCCTATACGCGGCATCGGTAACTTGCTCTTTCGCCCAAGGGCTCACCGTGACCTCGCCAGATCACAATGTATCGTTGAGCTTTGCTCTCAAAAGTCTTTCACAGCCTTATACCTCCGGCGCGCGCGCATACTACCGTGTTTCCTATAAAGGCCACACGCTTCTTACGGACTCGCCCCTGGGCTTGGATTTCGCAGACGCGCCTCCCCTGGATCAGGGCTTCTTGATCACGAGCAGTAGCATGGTTGCGCACGACTCTTCATGGCGCGACCCGATCAATGACAACCTTATGGTGCGCGATAAGTACAACCAGCTCACTATACATTTGCAGGAGCGAGCGGCTCCCCACCGGAGCGTCGATATCATCTTCCGCGCCTACGACGCGGGCGTGGCTTTCCGCTACTTTCTTCCCCGGCAACACGGGCTGGGGCATTTCGTTTTGGCTTCGGAGGACACTGGCTTTTACTTCAGCAAACCCGCCTCTGCCTTCGCGCTAAATCTAGGCAAATTCACCACACCTTACGAGGGCGAGTTTGACAAGGTAACGCTCGCTCAAATCACCCCTTCATCCATCATTGGGCTGCCGCTGCTCGTTCACACGGCAGATGGGGCATGGGTCGCTCTTCTCGAAGCAGACCTTGAGGACTACGCGGGGATGTACGTGGGCGGCGCCGCCGGCGTTCCGAACGGCCTCGCCAGCAAACTCTCTCCCTTGCCAGGGCATCCACGCGAGGCGGTCATCGCGTCCACACCCAAATCCACGCCTTGGCGCGTGATCGAGGTCAACTCGCGGCCCGGCGGCTTGATCGAATCTTCTGACCTCATTCTCAATCTGAATCCCCCGTGCGTGCTAAAAGACACGTCCTGGATCAAACCTGGCAAGACCATGTGGGATTGGTGGTCCGGCGACTATGACACGAATGTGAATTTCAAACCCGGCATGAACACGGCTACGCTCGAACACTACGTCCAATTCGCCGCGGATCATCGCATCCCTTACATGCTCATTGACGCCGGCTGGGCGCGCCACTTGGCTCGACCAGGTCACCCGGGTCAACCGGGAGGCCGCGAGGGCGACGATATCACTCACTGGAATTCCCACGTCAACCTGCCGCAAATTCTTGCGTTCGCCAAGCAGCGGCACGTAAAAACCCTCTTGTGGATGCATTGGACGTCCGTCGAACAGCAGATGGACGCGGCCTTCCCTCTGTTTCAGAAGTGGGGCGTCGCCGGCGTGAAAATCGACTTTATGAACCGCGATGATCAGCAAATGGTGAATTTTTATTACCGCGTGGCGCGGACCGCAGCAAAATACCACCTCGTCGTTGACTTTCATGGCGCTTTCAAGCCCACCGGCATGCGGCGCACCTATCCGAATCAACTCACCCGGGAAGGCGTGATGGGCATGGAATACAGCAAGTGGAGCTACCGCACCAGGCCTTACCACGACGTGATCCTTCCCTTCACGCGCATGCTCCCCGGCCCGATGGATTACACGCCGGGATGCTTCAACAACGCCACCCAGGCACAGTTTAAACCTCGCCAGGTAAATCCCATGTGCCAGGGTACGCGCGCGCACCAGCTCGCCATGTACGCTGTTTTCTTCAGCCCGCTTCAAATGCTTGCCGATTATCCCGAGATTTACGATCACCACCCCGGCATGGCCTTTCTCGACCAGGTGCCTACCGTCTGGGACGAAACCCGGGTGGTGAACGGCGACCCGGGCGAGTACATCACTGTCGCCCGAAAGAGCGGGGATAAGTGGTATCTGGGCAGCATGACCAACTGGACGCCGCGCGACCTGGACATCCCTCTACACTTCCTGGGTTCGGGCACATATCAGGCGCAGATTTTTGCGGACGGTCCTGACGCCGCGACGAACGCGAAGAGCCTGTCCATCAGTAAAAAATGGGTAAAGGCGGGTGATGAACTTTCCGCTCACCTCGCTCCGGGCGGTGGGTTTGCCGTCATTTTCACCCTGGCTCCCGGTACGAAAGCCAGCAACCCGCCCTGAAAATTCGATTAGAGGTGATGGAAGGGCACGGCCGGTTTTCTCAAGATTGGGCCGTGCCGGACACGCCCTCATCCACCACTTCGCGGTCCCGTCTTTTTCTTCTGGCCCAAAGGGAGAGGGGACGGGGGGACGGCGCTTGCGGCACGCCACTGACCGCACCAAGAATTGCATCACCATAATTTCATGACGAGGAAACGCCGATGAAAAGCATATCAAGAAGAAATCTCATCAAGGCTGCGCTGGGCGGGGTGGGCGCAGCCGCATTGCAAGGATTACACTGTGGCACGCTCTTGTCCTCTCCCTTGGCGCCGGGCGCTTGGGACTCGCTGCCCAGGCCCAAGGGAGATCCTTCTTCATTGATCGGCGGATTACAGATCGGGTGCATGACCTGGAGTTTCCGCGCTCGCCCTCTGGCAGAGGCCCTGCGGGATATTGTCAATATTGGTTTTTCAAGTGTGGAACTTTGGAGCGGACACCTTGATCCCTTTAAATCCACTGATGGTGAACTGACGGCTTGGAAGAAGAAATTTGACGACGCCGGAGTGAAAATCACCTCCTACTTTGTAGGCTTCGACGAGAATTCCACCCCCACGCAACTTCGCCGCAACTTTGAGGCCGGAAGACTACTAGGCGTCGACGTCCTCAGCTCCAACGTGGCGAGGTCGTTGATCCCGCGGGTTGACAGCCAATGCCAGCAATTCAAGATGTATGTAGGGCTTCACAATGAAGTGTACGGGAAGCCTGAACCTAATCAAGTTCAGTTCCCCGCGGATTATGTTGAAGTCTTTCGCAAGTCATCGCATTGGATCGGTGCAACTCTCGATGTGGGCCATCTCTACGCCGCGGGGTATGATCCCGCGCAATTCATTCGTGAACATCAACAAAGAATCGTGAGCGTCCACTTGAAAGATGAAAATAGAGTTCTTCCCCATTACACGGATTTTCCTTTCGGCAAAGGGCCCACCCCGCTCGTTGCCATCTTGCATACGCTGCAGGAATTGCACTTTAAACGCCCTGCCAACATCGAATGGGGAGTTGAGAACGTGGATCCCGTGCACGGCGTCGCGGATGCGCTGGCGTACATCAGGCAGGTCCTGGCGTGATCCTCGCGCTCCTCATGCCAGGCTATCGCGTGAGTTCAAGCGGGCTCCGAACGCTGCGCGGGCACTGGCCCGCGCTTCGCCAGAAGGTGGATCAGGTTTTTCTTATGCCGCCAGAATAAGAAAGCGGCAACCACGGCGGCGCAAAGCGCGTCCACTGGCGTGCGGAAGATCAGCATCATCAACACAAAAAGAACCCAGGAGGAAAGCGAGGCAATCGCGCCCGCCTCCTTGAGCTTTAGCTTCTTGCCGCAGGCGAGCCGCATCAGCACAAAAAAGACTAGCGAGATCACCGCAAAAAGCCAGTAAAGCACTAGCATGACGCCCGCCGAGGTGGCAATTCCTTTCCCGCCCTTAAACTTGAGAAAGGGCGAGTAGCAATGGCCCAAAATCGCGGCGAACCCGAATGCCCAGAGTTCCCATACGGCGTGAACACCATGCCGCACCAATAGAAGGACGACGATTCCCTTCCCCATATCGCCGAGCAGTGCGATCATAGCGCGCGGCTTGCTCACCCGCAGAACGTTGTTGAACCCGGGATTGCCCGATCCGACCTTTCGGATATCAATGCCCGAACCCGCCATCGCAATCACCGCGAAGGGAATGGAGCCAAACGCGAAACAGATAATAATTCGAATAAGCATGACGAAAACATCGAACGATTGGATCATTGAATCATTGAATCATTGCTTCATTGCCACGTGGATCCAGTTTGTTGCCGGTTGTCAGTGGTCTGTAGTCAGTTGTTCGTGTTGAGATTCGCAATAGACAATGGACCACGGACCACATACAACGGACAATGATCCAATGGCTCAATCTTCTTTTCCTTGCCGCTGCGCCAGCGAACCCAACGACTCGCGCACTCTCTCCCGAAACCGGACGAGAGCGTCCAAATCCGGTGATTCCGGCGTCATCGCCTCGCCCATCACGATCGACGGCTGCGAATTGCCGCGCACATCACTCACTTCCGGCCCCTCCATGCCAATCTCCGAGCTGCGCGAGCGCAATTCCGAATCCCGGTCCGGCCACGTCACGCCTTCCGTGCCGCGGAAGAGCATAGGATAAACGGAGGCGCGAGCCGCAACCGCCGCGCGCAGCGCATCCAGCCGGAAGCGCGAGCGTTCCGGCGGCGCGCCCACCGGGCCATCGGGAAAAACCAGGACTGTCCGGCCTCGTGCCAGGCAATGCTCAATGCGCCCGCGCAAGGTCCCGCCCGGCGGCGGCGCGCCTCCGGAAATCAAGGGCATCGAAAACGGTTTCAGCAGGAACGCCGCAGCGCGTGGCAGGGCGCGAAGCAGGGTGGGATCGGCAAAGCAAAATAGACCGCGCAACTGCGCCGCTGCGACCAGCGGATCAAGATGTCCGGCGCGATTACTCAACAGAACCGCTGGCTTTCCATCGAGAAGCGCGCTGGCCTTGGGCCCATTGGCGCGCTGGCCGCCCACGCGCAGAACCCATCGCGCTGCTGAGCTGGCCACCGCGGCCGAAGCCTTAGGTCCGGGCATCATGCGCGCCGCACTCCCACCCGCATAACCCACAGCCCCAAGGCACGCTTTGCGCAGGGCGCGGTCCAGCCACACGCCGGCGTTTCGCCGCCATAGCCTGAACCCATTTCCCAGATTTTCTACCCAAAGGCGGGCAATCTGCATCCACGGAGGCCGTTTGCGCTCTGACAGACGGCCTTCCAGATAAAGCGTTCGCGTGGCGTTGCGGCGAATCTTTCCGCTGCTCGTTTTGGGGATGCTCTGCGGAGCGGCGAGCACCACTCGATCTGGTGGAATGCCGAGGATCGCATCCACGCTTTTCACGATCGCGTCCTCAATCTGCTTCAACTCTTCGGGGGATGCCGCGCGCGTCTCCGCCACCACCACAAGCCGCTCCGTGCCGGTCGCGGGGTCGAGCGCGCCGAACGCCGCAACGCATCCCTTGCGGACTCCCGGCACCTCGGCGGCGGCGGCTTCAATTTCCTGGGGAATAATATTGCGACCCGACTTGATGATGCAATCCTTCAGCCGCCCCGTTACGTAGAGCTCGCCCCCTGCCAAGTAGCCGAGGTCGCCGGAATCCATCCAGTCATCGGCGGTGATCACGGCCGAGCTCGCCTTGGGATTGTGATAGTAACCCGCCGTGCGCGAAGGCCCACGGAAGAAAATACGGCCTTGCGCGCGCTCGCCAGCTTCATGGCCCTCGTCATCCAGCAACTTCACCTCGTGACCAGGCATGGGGCGCCCATTGGCTACAAACCGCAGCACGTTGCTTTCGCCTGCGCCGGCCGGAACTGCCTTGGCCTCAGACTCGAAAAGGTCCCGCCGGATGGAGTCAATCACCGGCAAACGGTTCATGGGCGTGAAGCTGAGCGCGACAGACGACTCCGCAAGCCCGTAGCAAGGCACAAAACTTTGCGCGCGGAATCCATACGGCGCAAAGCGCGTCGCGAATCGCGTCAGCGTATCCGGCAGGACAGCCTCGCCGGCATTGATGGCCACGCGCCAGCGCGAGAGGTCCAATCCTTCGAGCGTCTGCTCCGGAATCTTGCGAGCGCAAAGCTCGTAGGAGAAATTCGGCGCCGGGCAAAGCGTCCCGCGCGAATCGTGCATCGCCCACATCCAGCGCTCCGGGCGGCTCAGAAACGCCAGCGGTGACATCAACGTGATGGGCGCGCCGTGATACAGGCTGAAGAGCCACGCGCCAATCAATCCCATGTCATGATAGAGCGGTAGCCAGCTCACCACGTAATCATCGGGACGGAACCCTACGCTCCATCCGATGCCGCGCACGTTGGCCAGTACGTTCGAATGGGTCAGCACCACGCCCTTCGGGTCGCCCGTGCTGCCGGAGGTGTATTGAATGAACGCAATCTCCGCCGTGTCCACGCCGCGCACGGGCAGCTTCGTGCCCGACCGGCTCAGGGACTCCACGCTGGTCACCTCAATCAGGCTGGGGATGCTCAGCCGCATGATCTGCGAGACCGCGCGGACGCGGTCAAAGCTGATCAGGAAACGTACCTCGGCGTTTTTCAGAATCAACACCTGGCGGCGGACATATTCCTCGATTTTGTCAGCCCGCGCGGGCGGGTAGATGGGCACGGCGATGCCCCCCGCCAGCATCACGCCAAAAAATGCGTAAAAGAAATCCGCGCAGGTGGGAAGCATGATGGCTACAGTCTCGCGAGGCCGCAGGCCACCCGCGATCAATCCTGCCGCCACGCGGCCAGCCGTCTCGAGCAGTTGTCCGTATGTGATATCGCGGCCGGAATCTTCCTCAAGCAGGTGGATTTGCACGCGGTCCGGTTCAACCTGCGCGTGGCGGCGCAAAACTTCGGGCCAGGTCACGGCGGAGGCGGGCGCCTCCGGAGCTTCGCGGGCCGGCTGCACGATGCGGTAGCGCGCGCGGCCGGCCGAAGGATCAACGCCGTCAAAAATCGCGCGCGCCCAATCGGAGGGGGTCTCGGCTTCCTGCGCCACCTCCTCAGGCAATCGGGTCTTGAAGCGCGCCTCAAGACGCACCAGAAGCTCTACTCGTTCGAGGCTACCCAAGCCAAGATCGCGGTCGAGCAAGGACTCCATGGAAAGACCCTCCGCCGCCCGTGTCGACCCCAGCTCAAGCAAAAGCTCGCGCACCACCGCAAGGATTTGACCCTCGACTGATCCCGCCTCGACTTGTTTAGGAATGGTTGGCATGGTGATCGCACGGCTCGATTCATACCAACAGCCAGGGGCTGTTGCAGGGTCGCGGCGCAGGCTTGTCCTGATTGGGTCGCAGGCGTTTGGACGCGACCTGCGGCTTTGCCGCTTGCTGT
>JBOGJX010000031.1:0-5176 GCA_050745285.1 Terriglobia bacterium | reverse complement strand
CCTCACCCCCGACCCCTCTCCCTCTGGGAGAGGGGGGGACCGCGAAGCGGTAGGTGAGGGTTTTCGTGGCACGGACGAAGATTCCTGCGGCGATCCCTGACCGCTGCTAAACTTGCTTAACCTAAGTAATATTAAGAGCTATTCACCGGCTCGTACATCACAGCAGCCGTGCGGTGTGCGCTCTCGTATGCACTAATGCGGCTTTCATGGCGCAGCGTCAGGCCGATATCATCGAGCCCCTTCAACATACAATCGCGCCGGAAGGGATCGATCTCAAACCGGACCCGCAGACCATGGGCGTCGGTCACGGCTTGCGCTTCAAGATCTACCATGAGCTGATAACCTTCGGTCCCGGTGGCCCGGCGGAAAAGCTCATCCATATCGCCGTCCGCAAGCTGTACAGGCAGGATGCCATTCTTGCTGCAGTTGTTCGAGAAGATGTCCGCAAAGCTAGGTGCGATCACGGCGCGAATGCCGTAATCGAGCAGGGCCCACGCTGCGTGCTCGCGGCTCGAGCCGCAGCCGAAATTTGCGCGCGCCAGCATGATAGATGCGCCGTGGTAACGCGGCTTATTTAGCACGAACTCGGGATTGGGCTTCTCACCTTCGAGATAGCGCCAGTCGTAGAATAGCGCCCGCCCAAGTCCTTCGCGCGTGAGCGATTTTAGAAACTGTTTGGGAATGATCTGGTCGGTGTCCACGTTAACGCGATCTACCGGTACAACCAAACCTGTATGCTTAACAAACGGTTTCATACTTTAGCCCTCGGTGATCAGCTATCAGCAATTAGCAAACGATCTTCAGCGGGTGACGGATTTCAGCTTGGAGTGCGGCGCCTTGGCGCCGCCTTGTAAGGGCGCTGCTTGCTGCGCGCCAAGGCACGGCAGGCAAGCCGTGCCTGATTAAAGCGGGAGCAAGCTCCCGCACTCCACATCACGGCCTAGCTGTCGCTTGCTTGCCACTCGTCACTTTTCACTTGTTCCGGCAGTTTCCGGCCAGTTGCGAATATCCACAAAGTGCCCTTCAATCGCGGCGGCGGCGGCCATCATGGGGCTTGCCAGATGCGTGCGGCCTCCCTTGCCCTGGCGTCCTTCGAAGTTGCGGTTTGACGTGCTGGCACAACGCTCGCCGGGCTGCAAAACATCCGGGTTCATGCCCAGGCACATGCTGCAACCCGAATCGCGCCACTCGAAGCCGGCGGCAAGGAAAATCTTGTCGAGGCCTTCGCTCTCGGCCTGCGCCTTCACGCGCCGCGATCCCGGAACCACGAGCGCTTGCTTTAACGACGATGCCACCTTTTTATCTCTCACCATGCGAGCCGCCAGCCGCAGGTCTTCAATACGAGAATTGGTGCATGAACCGATAAAGACGCGATCAAGCGGGATTTCCGTGATTCGCGTGCCCGGTTGAAGGTCCATGTATTCAAGCGCGCGCTCGGCGGATTTCCGTGCGACTGGATCACCAAAGGAAGCGGGGTCCGGTACGCTGCCCGTCACGCTGGTCACCATGCCGGGATTCGTTCCCCACGTCACCTGCGGCGCAATCTCTTCTCCCTTAAGCTCCACCTCGCAGTCAAAGGTTGCGGCCTGATCCGAGGCCAGGGATCTCCAACCCTCAATGGCAATCTCAAAATCCTTACCGCGTGGCACGAAAGGCCGCCCTTCTAGATAGGCAAACGTGGTGTCATCCGGCGCCACCATTCCGGCGCGCGCGCCGCCTTCAATCGACATATTGCAGACCGTCATGCGGCCTTCCATGGTGAGCGACCGGATGACCTCTCCAGCGTATTCGATCACATGCCCGGCGCCGCCCGCCACGCCGATCTTGCCGATGATGGAAAGCGTCACGTCCTTTGCCGTTACCCCGCTCCCGAGTCGCCCATCAACTCGCACCCGCATGGTCTGGGATTTGAATTGAGGCAGGCACTGCGTGGCCAACACATGCTCCACCTCGCTCGTGCCAATTCCAAATGCCAGCGTTCCAAAGGCCCCGTGCGTGGATGTGTGGCTGTCGCCGCAAACAATCGTCTGCCCCGGCTGCGTGATTCCCAACTCGGGACCGATGATGTGCACGATGCCCTGGTTGCGGTTGTTCATGTCGAAGAGCAGCACGCCGGATTCCCGGCAATTCTTTGCCAGCGCGTCAAATTGCGCCCCCGCCGCCACATCCGCCAGTGGGAGATTGCGATCCTTGGTGGGCACAGAGTGATCCATCACGGCAAATGTAAGATCGGGGCGCCGTACTTTCCGTCCCGCCGCCCGCAATCCCGCAAAAGCCTGCGGTGACGTTACTTCGTGAATCAGATGACGGTCAATATAAAGCAGCGTGGGCTGCCCGGGCTCTTCGTGGACCACGTGGGCTTCCCAGATTTTTTCGTAGATTGTGCGTGCGGCCATTATCTATCCTGGGCTCCTCTTCCTCATTTTGATTATAAGCTGGGTTCTTCCCGGCTTCCAAACGGAGCCGCGGAGACCCTCGATCTCGCAATGGTAGCCACGGCACACAAACCGTGCCGTGGCTACCTCTCAGGCTTCAGATGGCGCCAAGAGTTCGAGTTTCGTGATTTTGATGGAACCGCTGGCCCTTGTTTGACACTCATCGCGCGCTTCGATAGTCTGAAAGATAGGAGAAATAGCAGGTTTTCCATGCGACGAGTCTATCTGGACCATAACGCGACGACGCCTCTTGTACCGGAGGTTTTCGAGGCCATGAAGCCTTACCTCATCGGTGCGTTCGGCAACGCCTCGTCTGTTCATTCCTGGGGTCAGGAGGCAAGGGCCGCGGTTGAGGACGCGCGCGAAAGCGTGGCAAGGCTGCTCAACGCGGAGCCAGGCGAGATTGTCTTTACCTCCGGCGGTACCGAGAGCGACAATGCGGCGCTTTTCGGCGTGGCCGAAGCCGCGGGTGCGCGGCTTGGGAGTAGGCCGCACATTATCACGACGGCCATCGAGCATCCAGCCGTCCTTAACGCCGCGCAGGCGCTCGAAGGGCGCGGCGCATCCGTGACTTTTGTTGTGCCGGGGCCGGACGGGGTGATCGATCCGCGCGATATTGAACGCGCGATCACGCCGGACACAGTCTTGATTTCCGTCATGCACGCCAACAACGAATTGGGCACACTGCAGCCAATCGAGGCCATCGGTCAAATTGCCAAGGAACGCAGCATTGTCTTTCACACGGATGCTGTGCAATCGGTGGGCAAGGTTTCTGTTGACGTGCGGCGGATGAACACGCGGCTGCTTTCGCTTTCGGCACACAAGCTGAACGGGCCGAAGGGCGTGGGTGCGCTCTATCTACGAAAAGGAACTCCGGTCCGTCCGCTGCTATACGGCGGACACCACGAAAGGGATAGGCGCCCCGGCACGGAAAACGTTGCTGGAATCGTGGGATTGGGCAAGGCCGCGGAACTCGCGCTTGCCCATTGGCGCGACGAAGCCGCGCGTTTGGAATCGTTGCGAGACCGGCTAGAGGCGGGAATTCTTCAGTCAATTCCCTTCTCTACGGTTAACGGTGACCGCCGCCGCCGCGTCCCTTCGACATCGAGCCTCAGCTTTGAGTTTATCGACGGCGAATCTTTTGTGATCGCGGCGGATTTGCGTGGGCTGGCCTGCTCCACGGGTTCGGCCTGCTCGTCCGGATCGCTTGAGCCGTCTCACGTGCTCTCGGCAATCGGCAAGACCAAGGCGGAGGCGCGTTCAACCATCCGGTTCAGTCTGGGCCGCACGACGACGAATGAGGATGTCGACTTTGCTCTTCAAGTAATACCCGAAGTTGCCGGCCGTCTGCGATCCCTTTCGCCAAATTACGATAGAGCCATCAGCCATCAGCATTCAGCCGTCAGTTAAGCCGGCCCACATTCTCCTTGCCGCCGTGGTTGTTTGCTGATGGCTGATTGCTGAAAGCTTCTTTATGACCATTGCCGTTGCCATGAGCGGAGGCGTGGATAGTTCTGCCGCCGCCGCGATTCTTGCGGAACAGAACGTTCTCACGCCGCCGGGCGAGGAACCCCGTGTGGTTGGCCTTACCATGCAGCTCTGGAATCAGCGCCGCCTTCCAGCTCTGCAGGGCCTCGCGGAAGGACTCGAGCCCGGCCGCGCAACTGGACGCTGCTGTTCGCTTGACGACGTTTATGACGCCCGCCGCGTGGCCAGTTTCCTGGGTATTCCCTACTACGTGCTCAACTTTGAGCGGAGTTTCGAGGAAGGGGTGGTGCGGCCCTTCGTTGAGCAGTATCTGGCGGGCGAGACGCCCATTCCGTGCAGCCGGTGTAACACGGAAATTAAGTTTGCGCAGTTCGTGGAGAAGGCTCGGGAGATCGGCGCCGCGCGCATCGCAACGGGTCACTATGCTCGTCTGCGCCAGGACGAACACACCGGGCGCTACCGGCTCTATGCGGCGGTGGACCAGGGGAAGGATCAGTCCTACTTCCTCTTCGGCCTTACCCAGGAGCAACTTTCACGGGCCATTTTCCCGTTGGGCGAGTTGACCAAGGGACAGGTGCGCGCAATCGCCCGCGAGAAGCATTTACCCGTGGCGGACAAGCCCGAGAGTCAGGAGATTTGTTTCGTGCCCAACGGCTCCTATCGTGCGTTCATCTCCGCTTACATCGGCGAGAGCGGGCAAACGGTTGCGAACCCACCGGGAGAACTTGTCTCAACGGGTGGCGAAGTGCTTGGCGCCCATCCCGGCATCCACCACTTCACGGTGGGACAGCGTAAGGGGCTTGGAATCGCCACCGGGTCTCCGCTCTATGTGACCGGGATCGACGTCCGGCAGAATCGCGTGACGGTAGGACGAAACGATGAGTTGATGAAGCGCCGCTGCAGCGTGCGCGATGTGAACTGGATCAGGCCTCTTCAAGCAGGCAAGGAAATCGAGGCGCGCGTTCGCATCCGCAACAAACACATTCCAGCGCCGGCGCGCGTGATCTCAACCGGCAGCGGCGCTGAGGTATGTTTCGTTGCGCCGCAGCGCGCCATCACGCCAGGCCAGGCTGCCGTCTTCTACGATGGAGAAGAGGTGGTCGGCGGGGGCTGGATCATGAGCGCCGGGTAAAATGCAGGGATTTGGGGTTAGGGAAGTTAAAGACTGAAGTTTAAGGCTTAACCCGGATTATTCATGAAACGATTGGCACTCGCGGAAGGGCGGGGTTTTAACCCCGCCGAAAACGGCGGTT
>JBOGJX010000030.1:0-3175 GCA_050745285.1 Terriglobia bacterium | reverse complement strand
GTCCCCCCTCTCCCAAAGAGAGAGGGGACGGGGGTGAGGAGGCCACGCTCACGGCATGGCTAAAGCCATGCCCTTCCGAGTTCATTTTCATGCTTTGCAGATGTCGCAAAGCGACATGACCACTCGTTAGTTTACTGAATCGCTTTTGTCCGAAAGAAACCTAACGGCATTCCTGACTTTCGCCGCGTCTACTCGTCCGGTATAACTTTCCGGTGTCCTCACCGCCCGGCCTAAATGGAAAATGCGGACGTTAGTATTACGTTGGAGGGACTGTAGCATGTCGAGTTGCAAATCGCCTCCGAGGATTAAGTCCTTTCCGGGACCAATGGCCCGCTCATATTCAGGGAGCCGTTGGATTCGTTCTTGAAGCATGCCGCCCGCTCGCACGAGCGCCCGGTCGACGTTGGAGAAAGCCCGGAGCGCGCGAAGCGCCTTGAGAGGATCCGTGGTTTGCTCGACGGCATGATGGACGGTAACGGAAATGGATTGCGTGGCCAGAAATACTTCTTCAAGCGCTTCAAGATCGAGGCTTCCATCCTTCATATAGCCCACCACAAAGCCATCCACCTTCATCCCGGCGAACTCCCGAGCCCGACGTTTGAGGGTTGTGATCTCGTCCCGGCCCCTCAGAACAAAGTCCGGCCTTTCCCGAAGCATAACTCGTGCCGGAATCGGTGCCTGTTGAACAATCTGTTCGACGAGGTCCAAGGGCGGAGTCAAACCGCCCTGCTCCAGGTGAACCGTCACCTCCAGCCGCGTTGCGCCGCCCTCGCACGCTGCCCGAGCGTCTTCAAGAGTGCAGGCAATGACCTCCAGCTCAAACGAATTCACAAGCGCTCCCTAAGGGTAATTGGCGGCAATGATCCATGGCCGCCGGCGCGCAATCCACGTCAGTGGTGGGAGGGCAGCAAGTTCCAGATTCCAGGGTCTTCTGCTCCCAGCACCCACGAGCAAAAGCCTTGTAGTCCGCGCTCCTTCACCAAGTCCAGCCGCGCCGCGAAGGTTCGAGTATCCGTGTAGAACACCCACTCGCGCGTGTCATCACGATAGAAATAGAACCATGCCGTGAGGTCAACAGGGTCCCACTCGATGTGGCCCTGATAGGCTTCCGCCAAGTGCACTGCCGCGGGGGCAGAGATGTAATCAGCCTCAACGTTATGCCTGAACTGCTCACCCTGAGGAAATCCTGAATACCAATGATAGCCGTACAACGGGATGCCCAGCGAAAGCTTATTCTTGGGCACAACCTTCAGCGCATAATCCAGGTTTTCCATCACCCAGGGATAGCCCGCCACCGGTCCCGGAGGCGTATAGCTGGTATGCTGGTCGTAGGTCATCAAGCAGATCAGGTCCGCCGACTTCGCCAGCGATTGAAGATCATAGGCCGCGCGCCAATCCCTGAAAATCCAGTAGCTAAACGCCGTCTGGCCGGGATGGCCGGGAGCGTTGGGCACCGTGGCGACCGACAATTCGTATCCTTCGCGGTGCAGGGCCCCTGCCGCTTCCGCAACAAGGCCGGAGAACGCATCGCGGTCCTTCCAGCTTATATTCTCGAAGTCAAACTGGATTCCCAAATAGCCGTTTCGCTTGCATTCGCGCAACAAGGCGGCGATGAATTCTTGTTTCGCCGGGCCGTTGGTCACAAATTGGTGGAAGGTGTCTGTATT
This sequence comes from Terriglobia bacterium, assembly GCA_050745285.1. GTDB lineage: Bacteria > Acidobacteriota > Terriglobia > UBA7540 > UBA7540 > RH2-MAG17b. The sequence goes on along the minus strand of JBOGJX010000030.1, from coordinate 1,508 downwards.
GAAATGTGATCCTCCGACAATCGGCATCACCTCGACGTGATGCTGTTTGGCCGTTTTAAGAACGAGAGGGTCAGGACCGCCCCACATCATTCCGTCTTTATCCACGGAATACCACGTTGGAACGAGGATGTCGATTTTGTTCGCGTGCTCCATAAAGGACTGCACGGATTGGGGAGAGCTCGTCATATAAAAAAGAGACTTTGCCTGCGCTCGCGCCGTTAACGCTCCCAGCGCAATTAAGGCAATCACCCGCATCGTTTTCCACATTGGCTTGTTCCCCCCTTATTGTACTGAGGACTGCACGGTAAGCGGTAGCCACGGCACGGTGTTTGTGCCGTGGGCTCTTATCCGTGATGGCTAAAAAGCCCACGGCACAAAAACCGTGCCGTGGCGCCATCGCCAGAAATGGAATACCGCGTCAATGTAACGCACGCTACGGCGCGCCCAAAGACACAGCGAGCAGCGCCTCTACGCCGTCAGAACGTTAGCTTAAGTCCCAACTGAATTGTCCGGCTAGAAAGAATACCTAAGGGCCACTTGAATTACTCGAGGCGTCCACAGGTTTTTCTCCCCCAACGGCGCAAAGACCCCGGTTGTTGCAACCATCGAACCAAAGAATTGGTTGGTTATATTGTGCTGTGGAATTCTGCTCCCGTTATGCCAACTGGAAAGGACGTTGAAGACGTCGAGGCGGGCTTCGATGTGATGGCGCTCCGTAATTGAGAAGTCCTTCATGAACGAAATATTCCCCTGGCGTATCATGGGCCCCCGAAGGGTGTTCCGCCCGGAGTTGCCAAAAGTTCCATAGGCCGGCAGGGAGAAAGCGGCCGTATTGAACCAGTGGGTGATGGTCTGGGAAGAAATCGTTGGGCTGCCGCTGACGTTAGCCCGCAGCCTGTCTCCGAATGGATCACCCGTGAGGTCAATCCGGTTGCCACGCGTGCAGCAATACACGCTAAAGGGATAGCCGCTGGAGAGGGTGACGATGCCGCTGGTCTGCCAGCCGCCCAGCACCCAGTTTGCGGGACCCAACGACCAATGCTTCCCTTTGCCCACCGGCAACTCGTAGACGTAGGAAAGAACAAGACGGTTGGTCTGATCGAAGTCCGCTGGACCCCAGTCGAGATGAAGATTGTGCGCGTCGGTGACTTCGTTGCTGCCGCCGCTGCCGTTGGCAAACACCGCGATCTCAGAATTTTCATCGAGCGCCCTCGACCACGTATAATTGGCCAGCAGCGAAAGGCCGCTGCTGAAGCGCTTGTCCAACCGCACCTGTAAGGCGTTGTAATAGGAGCTGAGGACATTACCGTTGGTATAGCTGCCGGCGGCGAAGTTCGTATAAGGCACACGAGTATCGATGGGTTGGAAGGCCGACCCGGTAGCTGGACACCCGGCGTAGGAACCCACGGCCTGTGAGGCATCGTGCAGACTATTGCAGACCACAGAAGAGCCTTTGGCTCCCGTGATGATATCCGGCGTGCTGGGAAGCGTCCCGTCATTAAAAAAAT
>JBOGJX010000029.1:0-3835 GCA_050745285.1 Terriglobia bacterium | reverse complement strand
AAGGAAACATTGCCGTCCTCCAGGTTGATCGAACCCGCCTGCGCCATCAGCAGAAAAGTGGCCCGGTTAACCAGAAACTCGGGAAGGCTCTCAGCGGGCAATGCCCTCTCTCCCTTTTCTTCTTCGGTGCGCCACAACGCCTGCAACAGACGATCCACCAGCGTGCTTTCCGTGATGGGCGCCGCGGAAACCTCCGTGAGTCTCCCGTGATGCAGATTCACCCGCCGCTCGGCCATGCGGCCAATCACCGGGTCATGCGTCACCATCAGGATGGTGTGCCCCTCGCGGTGCAAGTCCGTGAGCAAGCTCATCACAATGGCCTCGTTCACTTCATCCAGGTTGCCGGTGGGTTCATCCGCGAGGATCAAATTGGGCTGATTGATGAGAGCGCGCGCCACGCAGACCCGTTGTTGCTCGCCCCCCGAGAGCTGCGCCGGCAGGTGACGCAGCCGGTCGCCCAGGCCCACGCGCCTCAGCGCTTCGGCGGCCTCCTTCTCCTCCGCCAGGCTATGGAAATATTGGGCCAGCATCACGTTTTCTACGGCGGTGAGATACGGTGCAAGATGAAACTGCTGAAAAATGAACCCCACCTTTTCGGCGCGGAACCGCGCCAGCTCGCCTTTTGAAAGCCGGGTGACATCCTCGCCGTCAATCGAGACTGCGCCTTCGCCGGGCGAATCCAGGCAGCCAAGAACGTTCAGCAGCGTGCTCTTACCCGAGCCGGAGGGTCCCATCACCGCGAGCCACTCACCCCGCTCGACGGCGAGCGAGACGTTGCGCAGCGCGTAGACCGACGACCCGTATTGTTTGGTCAGACCCCGGACTTCAATAAAGGACACGTTCAGAGACTCCACAAACAAGTGACGAGCGGCAAGGGGAAAAGCCGCAGAGTTTTAACCGTAAAACTCTGCGCTACACCTGCTACCGTTCATTCCATTCTGCCTTTCAAGCTCCCTTGAGCGCCACGGCAGGTTGGATTCCGCGCACAATGCGCACCGGAAACATCGTGGCCACGACTGCCAGAATCACCGTGGAAACGCATACCACAGGGAGCACCCACCAACTGGGCGCGAGCGCCACATCAAACAACCGCATGGCCAGGGCTCGTGCGATGAGGGCGCCGATAAGAAAGCCAATCACGCCGCCGATCAGACCGAGCACGGCGCCTTCGCTCAGAAAGAGCTCCATCACCAGGCGATCACTCGCGCCGAGCGCTTTCATCACCGCCACGTCTTTGCGCCGCTCAAGGACAATCGCCGTCATGGTGGCCGTAACGCAGAGGACAATGATCACAAGGATCAGCGCCGTAAGACCCAGCATCAGGCGGCGAATCGTGCCGAGAACCCTGCCCTCAGAATATACGATTTGGCGCACAGGGCGCACAGCAATTCCGGGAAACGCCATTGACAACTGGTTAATGTCCGCCTCGATCTCGTGAGCACTGCCGGGCACTCGCAACTCGATGGCGCTCACCTTCCCCGCCAGGCCTGCCAATTGTTGCAGAGCTTGAAGCGGCACAAAAACCTGATCGTCGGCCGCGTCGCCTGTCGAGGCAACCGCCGCGATGCGGAACGCTTTGGGAGTAGGTTCGATGGCGCTCGCACCGGATGGAAGAGTGCGCAGCAGAAGGTGATCGCCCGGATGGAATTTCATCTCCGTTGCGAGGTGGGCGCCCACCACGCAATCCTGGGATCCCAGGGCCGCGCCCGCCCGTTCCACGCGCCAGTTGGGATTCATCTGCAAGAGACCTTCAAGTTCCGTACCCACCGCGACGACGTTCTCGCCCTCCGGAAGCCGTGGATCGGGCTCCACCGTATTCAACCGCGTGACCACGTAGAGTACGGGGATTGAGGCAAGCCCCGGCATGCGCTTGCGAAACGGCTGAAGATGACCGGGGGGCAGTTCATCCATGATGCCCAACAGGGCGCTCGATCCGGATGAAACGTGGCGTGGGGCGAGAATGACGTTGGCGCCAAAGGCACGGAAGGAGTCCCTCATCTTGCGGTTGACGCCGCCATACAGGTTGAGCAGCAGGGAGCATACCGCCGCTCCCACGATCAACGATCCGATGCCGAGCGCCGCCTGCGGACGCTTCACTTGCAGTGATCGCAGGCAGAGCCTCCAGAAGATGGAGCGCGGGTTGCGTGGTTGTTTGGCGTATGATTTCATAAATCAAAACAACAACCCACCACAAAAGCACAAAGACACCAAGAAAAAGAGAAATAGAAAATCAGAAATTTGAAACTCGAAATAATCCGAAAACGAAAGTCCGCACGCGCTTCTCGTTGTTCCTTTTCTCGTCCGCTCCTAAAATTACGGTCAGGAGGACGGAAGGGCACGTTCGTTGCGGCACGGCTAAAGCCGTGCCCTTCCGCTGTATTTTCATAAGTCTTGCGGGTATCGCAAAACGCCATGACCGACTGCCCTTTCTTGGTGTCTTTGTGGTGAATATTTGTTATTCATTCCGCAGCGCAATCGCTGCCGGCATCCGGAGGCCGCGCTCGAGCGGCACGGCGGAGCCGATGAGTGTCACGATCAACGCCAGCGCGAGGGCGCCGGGAAGAATGATCCAATGGATGCCAACCGGCGAGCCAAAGACGGCCCGCGCCAAGCGCTCCGCAAGCTCGCTGCCCAGTCCGTAGCCGATGATGCCGCCCGCCAGGCCGACGGCGCAGGACTCGGTGAGGAAAATGGCCGCCACGCGCGCGTCCGTCGCGCCGAGCGCCTTGAAGAGTCCAATCTCTGAGCGCCGCTCGAGCACGTTGGCGAGCATCATGGAAGAAACCGCCAGGGCCGCGGTGATCAATGCCGCGGCGGCGAGCAGGGCCATCAGGAGGCCTACGCGATTGAGGATCTTGCCTTCGGTTTCAGACACCCGGTAGACGGGCTTGGCCGCAGATCCTGGGACGGCCTGCTGAATCTGGTAAGCCACCGTGCTCGCGTAGTTCGAGCAGCTCCACTTTTCATATTGGCCGGGCGTCATGTGCGAGACGGGAATTTGCGCCAGCGTATCGTCCGGCTTGGTGATCGCGCTCACCTCGACGCGGCGCACCTTACCCTCAAGTCCCGCCATTTTCTGCACCGTGGTGAGTGGCGCCAGCGCTTCCTGGTCTTCAATTCCGCCGGTTTCAAGAATGCCGCTGATCTGGAACACAGCGGGCGCGGCGGGACTCCCGGTGCTTACCGTAATTTCCTGCCCCGCCTTCAACCCCATAGCCTCGGCCAGTTGCGCGCCGATCAAGCACTCATGAGGGGTGTTCGCGTCCGGCCATTGGCCTTGCAGTTTCCACGCCGGATGCAGTTGCTCGATTCCGGTGCGGAAGGATTCCGTGGGACTGATGGCGAGCGTTTGGTCAAACCACGTGCCGATCAGCACGAACCCGCGGCCGCGCGAGTGAGCAGGCACATAAACAAAGGGCGCAAAAGCCTCAATGCTGTTGCGCCAGAAAATCTTCTTCATGGCGGGTAGATTGGATTCCTGAAGATAAGCACCCGTCCCGGCTGGCCGGAAATCCACCCCGCCCACGGAAATGGGAAAGCCGTCGGCAGCGGGAGTAACCTCGATATTCGCTCCCACGGCGCGCAGCTCGTGATTAACCTTGTCGCCCACATCCACGGCAATGGTAGCGACTGCTGTCGCCACGGCAATGCCCAGAGTGATGGCGACCAAGCTCAGCAGCTTGCGCCGCCGCCGTCGCGCGAGAGATTGACCAACGATTCGTGGAATCATGATGTTTTAACGACCGGAGTTTACCCGCCCGGGCTGGGCGCCGGATTCCCATTTTCCCGGCCTTGAAAGTATGAGAGCCCGGAAGGGCACGGCTTCAGCCGTGCC
>JBOGJX010000028.1:0-3833 GCA_050745285.1 Terriglobia bacterium | reverse complement strand
CACCATGGTTGCAGCGTGGATCAAGGCGCTGGTCGGGGTGGGGCCGGCCATCGCGTCGGGCAGCCAAGTCTGTAAGGGGAGTTGCGCTGATTTACCCACAGCGCCACCCAGGAGCAGGAATCCCGCCCATACGGCGAGCGACGATCCCACCGGCCATTGCAGCACGGCGCGGTGCATCAGGTCTTGAATGTCCAGCGTGCCCAAGTGGGTGAAGAGAAGAAGAAGGCCGAGCGTCATGGCCGTGTCACCCACGCGTGTCACATAGAACGCCTTGCGCGCGGCCCGCCCATTTGCCAGGTCCGTGTACCAGAAGCCGATCAGAAGGTAACTGCACAGACCCACGCCTTCCCAGCCCAGGAAGAGCAACAGCAGGTTGTTGCCCAGCAACAACATGAGCATGGAGCCGACAAAAAGGTTCATGTAGGCGAAGAACCGGCTGTAGCCCTCGTCCCCGTCCATGAACTCAGTGGAGTACCAATGGATCAGGAAGCTCACAAAGGTAACGACCAGCGACATCAGGAGCGATAGCGAGTCGAGATACAGGCCAATGTGCGGGTGGAAGCCTCCAACGTCAAACCACGTCCACAGTTCCTGTGTGTAAGCGTGGTTGGGTGGAGGGGTTCTGAGAAAAGTGACGGCGATTAAAATGGTGATGATGGCAGATACGGCGATGACGCCTGGGCCGATGATCGCCACGGCGCGCTTCGACATGCTCGGGCCGAAAATAATCAGCACAAACGCGCCCGCGAAGGGGAGAGCCGGAATGAGCCACAACAGATGGAACACGTTAACCCCTCATCTCACTAATCGCATCCGCATCAAGAGACTTGTGATAATGGTACAACCGCAGGAGCAGCGCAAGGCCTACCGCAACCTCAGCGGCGGCGCTCGCAAGAATGAAGATAAACATCACCTGGCCGTCGGGCTGCATCCAACGCGAGCCAGCCACCACAAACGCAAGGCCCGAAGCGTTCAGCATGACCTCGATGGACATCAGCATGAGCATCAGGTTGCGGCGTACCAACAAGCCCACCAGCCCCAAGGCGAACAGTATCCCCGCCAGCAACAACCCCTGACTCATCGGCATGATTGCCATGGTTACTTCTCCGCTCTTGCCAGTTTGAACGCTCCCAGGTGGTAAGCCCCCACCAACGCGCCTAGCAAGAGGAAAGACGCCAATTCCACCCCAATTAAATAGGGTCCGAACAGAGCAATGCCTACTTCTTTGGGGCCAACTTCAACCGCGCCCATCGCCGGACCGGCCGGATGCGCTACCATGAAAGCGACTTCAATGATCAAGATGATGGCCAAAATGACCGGCCCCACCCACATGCCGGGATGCAGCCAGGATTTCTCCTGATTGACCTGCACCTTGCCAAGATTGAGAAGCATCACCACAAAAACGAAAAGCACCATGATCGCGCCGGCATAAATAATAACTTCGAGCGCCGCCACAAACGGAGCCCCGATGGTAAAGAACACCACCGCGATAGCGAGGAGCGACACAACAAGATAGAGCAGAGCGTGAACGGCATTCAAGCGCGTCACCATCATCAGTGTGGCAAGGACAGCCACCGCTCCGGCGATGTAGAACAAGACATGCATAGGCTCTTACCAACGGCGAATCAAAAGGCAAAAGGCTAAAGGCTAAAGACAAAAATAAAAACCATAGGCAAACTCATTCGCCGCCTTGCAATACTTAGGTTAAGTTGCATTCCTGTTATGTCAGGGCATGGCTTCAGCCATGCCGCAAAACGCGCTTTCCTTGATCGGGGCTTTAGCCTCTGAGGCCCTCAGCGGCTGAAGCCGTCTTTACTCTTCGCAATTTTCCGGCACGGCTGAAGCCGTGCCCTGACGCACCTCTGCCGGCGTTACGGTAAAAGGCTGCGCAGGTCCGTGGGTAATTCTTCGCGCTCGGATTGCCCCTTCTCTTTGCCGCCGATGGCAACACCCGCCACCCGCCAAAAATTGTAATCGGGGTACTTGCCGGGTCCGCTGATCATCAGATCTTCTTTCTCATAAACCAGATTTTGGCGATTAAATTCGCAGATCTCAAAATCGGGCGTGAGCTGAATAGCGTAAGTCGGGCACGCCTCCTCACAGTAGCCGCAGAAGATGCAGCGCGAAAAATTAATCCTGAAAAACTCGGGATACCTGCGCCCTGTTTCGTCTTCGGTGGCCTGCAAAGCGATGCAATCCACCGGACAGGCGGCAGCGCACAGATAGCAGGCCACACAGCGCTCGCCGCCGTCCGGATCACGGGAAAGAATGATCCTTCCACGGTAGCGCGGCGCCAAGTACGGTTTTTCCTCTGGATATTGGATCGTAACCCGCTTCCTGAAACTATGCAGGAAAACGTTCCAGATGGTTCTGATGATGCTGAACATTGGGAATAATCCCTTCTTACAACCCCTGTAAACTTACTCTGGGTGGCGCACACATGGCGCCGTGCGCCTACAACTGGCGGTGAGGGCGCCGCCATGCCGGCCCTCAGCGCACCGCAAGCACAATAGCGCCCGTCACCAAGAGATTAGCCAGCGCCAGCGGAAGCATGATTTTCCAGCCCCAGGACATCAATTGATCAAACCTCGGCCTCGGCAGTGAAGCGCGGAGCAGAATAAAAAACCCGATGAAAAAAAACATCTTGATCAGAAACCACACAATCGGCGGCAGCCACGGACCCAGCCATCCACCAAAGAACAGGATCGCGATCAGGGCGGAAATCAGCGTCACCCCCACGTACTCACCGATGAAAAACATCCCGAACTTCATGCCGGAATACTCGGAGTGGAACCCGGCCACGAGCTCGCTTTCCGCTTCGGGAATGTCAAAAGGCAGGCGGCGCGTCTCCGCCACCCCTGCAATCAGGAACAGTACAAAACCAACAAATTGAGGAATGACAAACCATACCCGCTGCTGTGCTTCCACGATGGCCTTCACGCTGAAAGATCCCGTCATGATGACCACGCCCATGAGGGCGATGCCCATGAAGACTTCGTAGCTTAGCATTTGAGAAGCGGCCCGTAGCCCACCCAGCAGAGAATACTTGTTGTCCGAGGACCATCCAGCCAGCACCACGCTGTATACTCCCAGCGACGACATGGCCAGGACAAACAGCAGCCCAATGTTCAGATCGGTAATCTGGATGTGCGGCGCAAAAGGGAGCACGGTAAACGACATCAGCGCGGTGAGCATCACAATGGCGGGGGCCAGGATGAATACCCACTTGTCGGCGAAGGGAGGAATCCAGTCCTCTTTAAAGAACAGCTTGATCGTGTCCGCCGCAACCTGCATAACACCAAACGGTCCCACGCGGTTCGGTCCATAGCGATCCTGCCATAGAGCCAGCAGACGGCGCTCGACCCAGACCAATCCCGCAGCGATATTGAGCGCTACGAAAAGCACCAGGACCACGGTGATAATGTGGATGATGATTGCTCTCATAAAATCCACAGATTTCGCAGATTACACAGATTTTGAAAGAACAAAGCGCCGGTATTCCAGCGATTCAGCTCCAAAGTTCAACAATAAGCCGAGTTCCTGGCCCGCGGCCTTGAGATAATTAATAATTTGGGCTTCTTCGGTCCCGCCTAAACACTGCAAAGCCTTTAATTCAACGATCACGGAACCGAAGCAAACAAAGTCAGCGCGATAAGGTGACTTAAGACGCTCTCGCTTATAGAAAATAGGCAATTCAACTTCGCGTTCATGCGGCACATCACGCCGGGCCATCTCGAGCGCCAAGGCTTCCTGATAAACACTCTCTAAAAACCCGCGGCCCAGTTGGCGGTGAACTTCCATTGCCGCGCCTATGATGACGTAAGTCCTAGGAT
>JBOGJX010000027.1:0-8088 GCA_050745285.1 Terriglobia bacterium | reverse complement strand
ATGAAAATCCGGATTCTGGGAGTTCCACTTGATCTCGGCCAGGAGCGTCGCGGCGTAGACATGGGGCCTTCCGCGGTGCGCGCGGCCGGGTTGAACGCCGCCATCAAGAGCTTGGGGCATAGCGTCGAAGACAGCGGCAACATCCATGTGAAGAACCCGGAGGAGCAGCATTTCGGGGACAAGCATGCGAAGTATTTAAACGAGATTGCCGAGACCTGCCGCGGCGTGGCCGAGCGCATCTGCGTAACGCTCGAAGGCGGTTTTCTCCCCTTAACGCTGGGCGGCGACCACTCACTGGCCATCGGCACCATCGCCGGAGCTTCGAAATATTTTCACGATCGCCAAGAGAGTGTGGGGCTAATCTGGATCGACGCCCACGGCGACATGAATACGCCGGAGACCAGTCCCAGCGGGAATATCCACGGCATGCCCTTTGCCGCTTCACTCGGATTCGGGCCGCAGGAGCTGACCGGAATCTACGGGTTTGCGCCTAAGGTCCAACCGGACCAATGCGTTCTCATCGGCGCCCGCGATCTCGATTCGACCGAGCGCAAGACGGTAAAGAAGTCTGCCCTGCACGTGTTCACGATGCGCGATATCGACGAGCAAGGCATGCGCGCCGTGATGGAGAAGAGCATCGCGCTCAGTACCGCGGGGACGGGAGGGTATCTCGTGTCGTTCGATATGGACGTGATGGACCCCGTGGAAGCGCCCGGTGTAGGAACGCCCGTGCGCGGCGGCTTGACGTTCAGAGAAGCCCACTTGGCGCTTGAAATGGTGGCGGACAGCGGAAAGATGGTGGCCCTCGAGCTGGTCGAGGTGAACCCGATTATCGACATCATGAATAAAACCGCGACCTTGGGCGTCGGGTTGATCACATCCGCTCTGGGCAAGAAAATTCTATAAGGGTGCACCCTGGCGCCAGCTTATTAAATTGCGCCTCATGCCGGTAGTGGTGCAGTTTGACATGTGTAGCGGCGAGTTTATCTCGCCAAGTGGCGGCGTAAAGCCGCCTCTACGTCAAACTGTACCACTACCCTCATGTCTTTAGGCGCGACCTGCGACATTGCCGCTTGCTGTGAGGAAGGGCGGGGTTTCAACCCCGCCCTGACGGCCTCGAACCTAAAGTCGGTGAATAATCCAAACAAGGGCGCGGCAAGCAGCGCCCCTACGAGAGCGGTCTGTAACCGACGGAGTGCTCGAAAATCCAAGACTGGCGGCCTGTGGACGCCGCGACAACATGAAAAAGAAAATTCGCCTGGGAATACTCTTTGGCGGGCGCTCCGGCGAGCACGACGTCTCGCTCGAATCGGCAGCCTCCATTCTGCGCGCCGTCGATCCAGCGAAATACGACGTGGTTCCGATTGGCATCACCCGTGAGGGCCGATGGGTGCTGGGTGGAAGCGCAATAGGAAAACTCGACTTCCCTCGCGATGCGTTAGCCGGGGTGTTCAAGACAGGCAAAGCCGTCACCCCTCCCGCAGACCCCAGTTGTCGCGGCATGGTTCCGGTTGATCCCAGGGTAAAGGGACTTCGCCGCGAGCGCGCGCTTGACGTGATGTTCCCGATTCTTCATGGCACCTTTGGCGAGGATGGCACCGTGCAGGGCTTGTTCGAGCTGGCCGGCATTCCCTACGTAGGCGCCGGGGTGCTGGGCTCCGCCGCCGGGATGGATAAAGACCTGATGAAGCGGCTTTTCCGCGATGCACGCCTTCCCATCGTCCCATGGGTTCTGCTCTTGCGCCGCGAGTGGAAAGCTTCGCCAGCCAAAGCACGTCAGCGAATCGAGAGGGAGATTGGGTATCCGGTCTTTGTGAAGCCCGCGAATCTCGGATCGTCCGTCGGTATCAGCAAGGTTCATGCGAGGCGGGAGCTCACCGCGGCGATCAATCTGGCGGCAAAGTACGACCGCAAAATCATCGTGGAGCGCGGACTTGACGCGCGGGAGATCGAGTGCGCGGTGCTCGGCAATGACGATCCGCAGGCATCCGTCCCCGGTGAAGTTGTTCCGGTCAACGAGTTCTACGATTACAGCGCCAAGTACATCCAGGAAGGATCAAAGCTGATCATCCCGGCCCCAATCAGCCGGCGCCAGTCGCGCGAGGTGAAAGAACTTTCCATCCGGGCCTTCAAGGCCATTGACTGCGCGGGGATGGGGCGCGTCGATTTCCTGATGAGCCGCAAATCCGGAAAGCTCTTTGTCAATGAGATTAATACGATCCCCGGCTTTACCTCGATCAGCATGTACCCCAAGTTGTGGGAAGCCAGCGGCCTGCCTTATGCCAGACTGATTGACCGCCTCATCGAGCTCGCAATCGAACGCCATGGCGAAAGAAGCGGGACGCAGTACAGTTATAAATCCCTCCCCGGCTAATCCTTGCTGGCAATAATCAAGGGCGAGTTCAACCCGATCTCCGCCGTCTCAATCCCGCCGTAGCCCGCTTCCTTCAGCCATCCGGTGTATTCACGCAGCGTATACGTGCCTCCATCTGGCGTGTGCAGCAGCATGTTCAGAGCAAAGATGAGGGGAAAGATAGCGCCGGTCCGGTCATCGTTGGGCACCGTTTCCACAATTGCGATTCGTCCGCCACGGCGCAGCGCCCGGTGAACGCGCGAGAACAGATCACGCGAAGCGCGCTCGCCTTCGGAATGGCAGATGTTTCCGAGCACCGTCAGGTCGAACTGCGAATCGCCAAAATCAACGTGCTCCAGGTTGCCGGGCAGAAAATCGTGTTTGCCCGTCAAACGATGGCGATTCAGGTAGTCGGCCGTAACCTTCAAAACCCCGGGAAAATCCTGAAACGTAACCCTCGTTTCAGGATCAGCCTCCGCCAAGGCGATGCCCCATACGCCGGAGCCACAAGCCACGTCCAAAACCCGCATGCCCTTGCGGTTGGCCCCGGCGCCCATCACTTGGGCCAGCCGCCGGGCCGGCTCGCGGTTCATCACGTGAAGGCTGCGGACCAGAACGGAAAAGAACTCCTCGGCCCGCTCCCCCCGCTGAACCTGCTGCACGGGCCTCCCCGCGCGGACCACTTCGGTGAGCTGCCCCCACGCATCCCACATATCATTACTCTCAAACATATAACCCATATAGTCCGGGCTTTCGCGGACCAGGTATTGCCGCGCAACCGGATGCAGCCCAAAACGCCCATCTTTTTTGACTAGCAGTTGAAAAGCACACAATGCGTTCAGCAACATTCCGGTACCGCGCTCTGAAGACTCCACCTCCGGCGCAATTTCAAGAACCGATGTTTTTCCCGCCGCAATGTGCGAAAAGATCCCAAGCTGAACGGCCGTCATCAGAATGCGCGAAGCCGCCATGGAGAAATTCATTTGCGTAATCGTGCTCAGATTCATCCCTTGTTCGGCGTGAGCGGTATCCTGTGCCATGCTACTCTCCTATTTGGACGTCACTATAATTTGTAATCATGTCACGAAAATAGCCAAACGCGATGTTGAAAGTACATGGGTTACGCGGCGTTATTTGTAGGGGCACACCATGGCGTGCCCTCAGGCGCGGCAAGCGGCGCCCCAACGCTGTTTTCATGCAAGTGGTGCGGCGAAGGCGCGTGAGGTCTGCCCTGAAGAGTTCGGTCAAAATCCCTCACCCGGCTCACGACGGGAAGCGCCGCTTCCCCGCTCGCCACCCTCTCCCCAAGGGAGAGGGCCGGGAAAAAGTAAAGACGCCAGCTCTCTCCCGGCAGGAGAGGGGGGACCGCGGGTAAGCAGTGTTTCCCGTAGCGGTGGGGGGGGTCTTTTCATGGCTTTGCGAGTGTCGCAAAGCGACATGACCGGCTCAATAAGGTCACAGCCCTGCAGGGCCCTCCTCTAGCGCAATTCCTGAAGCGCCTGGCGCGCGGCGCCTCCAAGGTCCGAGTCGGGAACAGAGTCCGCCACAAGCTGATATTCCTTCCGCGCCCGTTCCGAGTGATTGAAATGCTGATCCAGCCGCGCAGCGGCGAGGTCCGCCTGGTAAATCGCCTTATCCTTGCCGGGGATATTCCCCGCCTCATGGTAGAGGTCCAAAGCGTCTTGCAACCCTCCAAGGTGTTCGTGAGCTTCGCCGGCGCGAAGAAGGATCAAGGCGCGGGGAGCGTGGGATAGGTTCTGTTCCCCCCGCACAAATTTTTCAACGGCGGCGTCATAGACGGCCGCGGCATCAGTCCAGTGCCCCTCAGCCTTATCGACGCGGGCCATCTCAAGACAAACGAGATAATTCCAAGAAAACTCCTGCCGCAGCTCCTGCAGAAGCGCCAAGGCCTGGGGATATTCTTTCTGCCGCTCATAGATCATGACGAGAATGGTCTTGGCGTCCACTCGCGTGTAACGGCCCTGCTGACTCGCGTGCTTAAGCTCTTGAATGCCCCGCTTAGCATTGCCATGTATCCCGGCAATCGACGTGACCATCCGGAGATACCATGGCAAAAGTCCGGCAGCATAGTCTGCAATTCCAATCACGAGATCAGCGTCGGCGCAATGCGGGTCCATTTTCAGAAGCCGCTCGTTCACCTCCCAGGCACGCTTCCCTTCACGCAGGGAAGAGAAATAGGACCGTTCAAGCGTGAAGAGAAACTCGGTGCGGGTACTGTACGTTACGCCAAGCCAATAAAGGGCCTCTTCGTCTTTCGGGTTACGCCGCAACCGCTCCTCCTCGAGTTGCTGCGCGTGATCGAGCGCCGCATTCAGCTCCGTTTCAAATCCTGGCGGGAGAGGCTCCTGCCGCTTTTTGAATACTTTCCCAGAGTTAAGAAATGCGGACCCCGAATAAAGGTTCTCCTTGAGCATCTCCTGGTCGAGCGTGGCCTCAGCAACGTAATTCCACGCCTGCACGTCTCCGGGATGCGCTTTGAGCCAGCCCCGGACTATCGACAGAGCCTTATCGTACTCGGCGTTGTACATGGCATCGACAACATCCTGGAGGGCATTCGGCGCCTGGGGTCTCGCCGCCTGCGGGGAAGCCTCATCCGCGCGCGCTGCGCCCGCGAGCATTCCGAACGCCAGAACCGCGATCAGAAGGTTGCCAAAACCTGCCAGCCGGTCGACCGCAGGGCTAGCGATAAAACTCTGATTACGCAAGAATCAACCACCTCCGTCCAAGTGAACTCACAACACAATTCCATTGCTGCCGCCCGACGCCCCTGTCACCTTACTTGCTTATCATCTCGCACTCTGGCGAAAACGCAAAACGCGACACTTGACAATAGGATTCACAAGAGGTTAAATTAACCATCTGGTTAGTCAAAGATGCTGCGGCGAACAAAACCTCCGGCCCCCAAGATAAGACCCAACGCCCGCGAGACCATTCTACGCGCCGCAGAGCGCGTCTTTGCCGAGAAGGGGCTGGATGGCGCGCGGACGGACGCCATCGCCAAGGCCGCCAAAGTGAACAAGGCCCTGCTCTACTACTACTTCAAGAGCAAGAACGCGCTCTTTAGCGCGGTGATCGAGGAGGCTATCCGGGAATCTCACCAGCGCCTGATGGAAATCCTGTCGGATCGAGGCTCAGAACGGGAGGTTCTGCTCCGTTATGTTGAAGCGTTCTTTGATGTGCTCAGCGAACGGCCAGACTCCTACTGTCTGTTCCAGCGCTTCCTGATGGCGAACCCCAAGGTTGTGGAACGGCTTATGAAGAGGAATTTTTTGCCGCGATTTCACAAGCTGGCCGCTTTGATACGGCGCGGCGCGCGGCGCGGGGAGTTCCGGCGTGTTGACCCCGTTCAGGCGGCGCACTCGGTACACGCGCTGGTGATCTTCTATTTCAGGGCTGGCCCGCTGCTGAAGGCATTTGCGAAGTCCAACCCTTTTCATCCGAAAACTCTGGAAAAACGGAAGCGGGAGATGATCGACTTTATCCGTTACGGGCTATTCAAATATCCGGAGGGGCGCACTCCATGACGCGGAAAGTCCTGATCGTGGTCTTTATCATTGTTGCCATCGGAAGCGCAGCCGCCTATTTTGCCACCGCCAATCGCGCGCACGGGCTGGTACTGACCGGCATTGTCTCAACCGACGAGGTGATCGTGAGCTCGCAGATTGGCGGTCAAATCACGCAGCTTGATACCAAGGAGGGCGATCACGTCACTCAAAATGAACTCCTGGCCGTGATCGATCCCAGGCAATATCAAGCGGACAGAAGCTACTACGCACAAAGCGCGCAGGGCTACGACGCTCAGGTGGCTGCCGCCGGGGCGGCGCTCCGGTATCAGGAATTGCAGACACGCGATCAAATCCGCCAGGCGGAGGCGGCGCTTGCGGCGGCGAAAGCGCAGCAGGCGCAGGCAGCAGCTAACCGCTTGAATGCCCAGCGGAATTTTGATCGCACCCACGCACTTTTCGGACAGGGCGTGATGTCCGCCCAATCGAACGATCAGGCGGAGACTACTTTGGCGGCGAACCAGGCGGCCTGGGAGGCCAGCCAGAAGCAGGTGGCGTCGGCGCAGGCGGCCCTCGCCCTGGCTGGATCGAACGAGCAGCAGAATGCTGTGCGCCGCGGCCAACTTGAGGCCAATCGCCGCCAATCGGCGGCGGCCGGGGCGCAGGCTCAGAAGGCGCAGGTACTCTTGAGCGAGACTCAGATATACGCTCCGGCGAGCGGCGTGGTTGATGTGCGGGCCGCGCTCGCGGGCGAAGTGGTGAACCCGGGCCAGGCTATTGTGACGCTGATTAATCCGGACGACCTTTGGATTAGTGTTAACGTTCCGGAAACATACATCGACCGCATCCGCATGGGCGATCACCTGGCGGTGCGCTTTCCTTCGGGCATGAAAAAGGAGGGGACAGTTTTTTTCCGCGGCGTGGACGCGGGCTACGCCACCGAGCGCGATGTGAGCCGCACGAAGCGTGACATCAAGACCTTTGAATTCCGCCTGCGCGTGGATAACAAGGACCGCCGCATCTGGCCCGGCCTGACAGCCTTTGTGACGATTCCCTGGAGCATGCTGCGGTAAGAGCAGCTTATGAATGACATTGAAGTTCAAAAGATCACAAAGCTTTTTGGGGACTTCACCGCGGTCAATGAGGTGAGCTTCCAGGTGGAGCACGGAGAAATCTTTGGATTGCTCGGCCCGAATGGGGCGGGAAAATCCACCCTGATCCGCATGATGACCACGCTGATAACCCCAACCTCGGGGTCGGTGAGCGTCAACGGGTTTGACGTGGTCCGCTTCCCGAATGAGGTGCGGAAGTCGATCGGGGTGATCCCCCAGACTCAGACCTCCGACCTGACGCTGAGCGCCGAAGAAAATATGCTCATTTTTGCGCGTCTCTATGGGGTGCGGGGCGAGAAGCGCAAACGGGTGATCCGGGAATTACTCGAAGCCGTACAGCTCTCCGATTGGGCCAAGAAGCCGGTGCGAACTTTTTCCGGCGGCATGAGGCGGCGCCTTGAGATTGCCCGCGGTCTCGTGCACGAACCCAAGATTTTCTTTCTCGATGAGCCCACCACAGGCCTCGATCCGGTTTCCCGCGTGGCTGTTTGGGAAATGCTCGACCGCCTTAAACGGGAGCGCGACCTGACTGTCCTGGTAACGACCCATTACATGGACGAGGCCGACAAGCTTTGCAACCGCATCGCGATTGTCGACCACGGCAACCTCGTGGCGCTCGATTCACCCATGAAATTGAAGGCTTCGATTCCGGGAACCAACACGCTGGAGGTCAGCTTTTCCCACGTCCCGCCGGGATGGCTTGAAACCCTGAAAAGCCTCCCGGATGTCGCAAGCGTGGTCCCTTCCGACCATGTGTTCAGGATTACAACAAATAACGGACCGCTGACCACCGTGAAGCTCTTTGACGCTGCCCGGCAAGCGCAAGCCGGCGTGGCCTCGCTGTCCGTGCAGAGCACCACGCTCGATGACGTGTTCGTACACTACACCGGGCGGCAGTTGCGCGATGCCGCGGTGGACAACGCCGTCTACGACGTCGGCCACATGTATAACCACCGGTAGCCGCGCGGTGGGCGGTCCAGGACTGTCTAAATTAGCTGAACGGTTCGGCGCATGGGCCGGCTTTGCCGCTTGCTGTGCGGAAAGCCTACATTCAATATCCTGGCTGGTTTCGTAGGGGCGCTGCTTGCTGCGCCCGAGG
>JBOGJX010000026.1:0-2694 GCA_050745285.1 Terriglobia bacterium | reverse complement strand
CTCGGTGTGCACGTTCTCAAGCCCAATCGCTTTCATGCGTTCGGCGCCCCATTGAACCGCTTGCTTTGCGCCCGGCGCGCCGGTCAGGCGGGGACCAATATAATCGCTGAGATATTCAAGGTCGCTGTAAGCCTCCGACTGCATCATGCCCTGTCCGGCAATGGCAGTGAGGCCGGGAAGCGTACCGTCGGTAGCGGGACCTTGGGGTGTGGATGCAGCCGCTGCGGATAATCCGAGGGCCGCCACGGTCGTGAGAACAGTGAGGAGCTGGACGATTCGTTTCATGATGATTGCCTCTTCTCGCTGAACCAGCGCAAACGGCCATTATAGCAAAGGGGGGGCGCGACCACCTGATTTCATCAAGCCCAGGCCGCCGCTACAACTGCAGTTGTCACATGGACTCTGAAGCCTGATTCTACACCCGGTCCGGCGCCCCAGCGGCAGGCAACGGCGTTGGGACGGCCATTTTTCAGTTGACGTTCAACGCAGGCGCCTATAAATTTAGCCATTGTTCCGCAATACAGCCAGAGCGGGTCTCTAGACGGCCCGCGATTTAACATCATGAAAGGCCAGTCGAGCCTCAATTGAATCTTTGAACGGAGGATCAGAACATGAAAGTGGGGTTGTTTGTTGTTCTTTTTTCCAAGCTAAGCCTCGATGACGTGGTCAAAAAGATCAAACCTCTCGGCATTCGTACTATCGAGATCGGCGCCGGAAACTATCCCGGAGACGCGCATCTCAAACTCGAATGGCTGAGCTCGCCCGCCAAAGTGAAAGAATTTAAGCAGCGGTTGGACGAGCAGGGAATCACCATCAGCGCCCTGAGTTGTCATGGCAACTCGCTCCATCCGAACAAACGTTTCGCCGAAGCGTGCTCGGAGACGAGCCGCAAAACCATCCTGATGGCTGAAAAGCTGGGCGTGACGAGAGTTATTGATTTTTCCGGCTGTCCCGGCGATTCTGACAACGCCAAGTACCCGAACTGGGTGACAACGCCCTGGCCGCCTGACTATCCCGAACTCCTCAAGTGGCAGTGGGAAAAGAAGGTGATTCCTTATTGGAAAAAGCGGGCGAAGTTGGCGGAGGACCACGGCGTCCGGATTGCAATTGAGATGCATCCCGGCTTCGTCGCCTATAATCCTGAGACCATGCTCAGGCTGCGCGCGGAGGCGGGACCGGCCATCGGCTGCAACTTCGATCCCAGCCATATGTTCTGGCAGGGAATCGACCCTTGCATTGCGGTCCGGGCGCTGGGCGAGGCCGTCTTTCACGTTCACGCCAAGGACACGCGCATTTACGAAGTCAATTCCAAGGTCAATGGCGTTCTTGACACTAAACCTTATAAGGACGAGAAAAACCGCTCCTTTATCTTCCGCACCGTGGGCTACGGGCACGGCACGGAATTCTGGACTGATCTCGTCTCCACCTTGCAGATGGTGGGATATGACGATGTGCTTTCCATCGAGCATGAAGACAGCCTGATGTCCGTTGACGAGGGCGTGGCCAAGGCCGCCGCGTTTCTCAACCAGGTGGTCATCAAAGAAAAACTCACCGAGATGTGGTGGGCATAGGAAGATTTATTCATTGGGTGATTGAGCCATTGACTCATTGAAGGGCCGGCTCCACTAATGAATCAATGAACCGATGAGTCAATGAAACAATACGCTGCGGAGGTTAATTGAATGCCGGAACTCAACGTCGCAATTCTAGGTTATAAGTTCATGGGCAAGGCGCATTCGAATGCTTACCGGCAGGTGGGACGGTTTTTTCCCGGCAAGCTCCAGTTCAGGATGAAGGTGCTCTGCGGCCCGGAGAACGCGCCCGTCGAAGCGGCAGCGCGGCAGCTTGGATGGGAGGAATCGGCAACCGATTGGCGCAAGGTGATCGAACGGAAAGATATCGACGTGATCGACGTGTGCACGCCCAATAATCTCCATTGTCCGAATGTGCTTGCGGCGGCGAAAGCGGGCAAGCACATCATCTGCGAGAAGCCTCCCGGAAATAACCTGAGCGAAGCCAAAGAGATGTTGCGCGCGGTCGAAAAGGCGGGCGTCAAGCACATGCTGATGCACAACTACCGCAAGATTCCCGCCGTTGCCTTCGCCAAAAAGTTGATTACACAGGGGCGCCTGGGGCAAATCTACCACTACCACGGCGCCTATTTGCAGGACTGGATCATGGACCCCAAGTTCCCGCTCGTCTGGCGTTTGCAGAAAAAGTATGCGGGCAGCGGCGCCCTCGGAGACATTGGGTCGCACGCAACGGACTTAGCCCAATACCTCAACAGCGATATTGAATCTGTAACCGCGCACATCACCACTTTCATCAAGGAGCGTCCCTTGCTCGAAAAAAGCGGCGCCGATCTTAGCGCCCAAGGCGGCAAGCGCAAGGGCCGCGTGACGGTCGACGACGACGCCAATTTCCTCGCGCGTTTCCGCAACGGCAGCGCCGGCGTGATCGAGTCTTCCCGTTTTTGCGGTGGCAGGCGCAATTACAACACTTTTCAGATTTACGGCAGCAAAGGCAGCCTCGCCTTCAACCTGGAGCGCATGAACGAGCTTGAGTTCTATGACTCCGGATCCCCGGCCGGCGAGCAGGGGTTCAAGACGATTAGCGTGACCGAAGCGGTCCATCCCTACGTAGGCGCATGGTGGCCGCCTGGGCACATCATTGGCTACGAGCACACCTTCGTGC
>JBOGJX010000025.1:0-9889 GCA_050745285.1 Terriglobia bacterium | reverse complement strand
GGTTAAAACCCCGCCCTTCCGCGAGTGCCAATCGTTTCATGAATAATCCGGGCTACGCCTCAAACTTATCAGTACGCGCCCTCACCGGAAAACACAGCGCGGGGCGTCTGCAATAGAATCTTAAGGTCGAGCGCGAGCGACCAGGCTCTAGCGTACTGGAGATCCAGGCGAACCATATCATCAAACTTAGTTTTGCTGCGTCCATTGACTTGCCATAAGCCGGTAATGCCCGGCCTCGCCTCCAGCAACCGCCGCCGGTGCCAGATGTCATACTTCGCGAACTCGTATGGAATGGGTGGCCGCGGCCCGACAAGGGACATTTCCCCCTTAAAAACGTTCAGAAGCTGCGGGAGTTCGTCCAAGCTGCTCCTTCGCAGGAATTTTCCGATGCGCGTAACCCGTGGATCCCCGGTCAGCTTGAAAACACTCGAGGCGCCGCCTGCCCCAACCTGGCTGTCAGCCACTCCTGAAATGAACTGCTTGATGTATTCCTCGTGAATCTTGGAATCGTTGTTAGAGTACATGCTTCGGAACTTCAAAAACGTAAAGGGGATGCCATATCGGCCCAATCGCTCCTGCCTGAACAGAACTGGGCCATCCGACGACAGCTTAATGGCCGTTGCAATTACAGCCAGCAAGGGTGAAAGCAATACTAACGCCAGCGAGGTAAAGAGAACGTCAAGTGTTCGCTTGATGCGGCGGGAAAGTCTTTTCGATCTATCTTGCAGCGACAAGTCTGGATAGAGGGTCAAATCGGCCGTCAGAGCTCGCGGCGCCTGCGTCTGCGCATCTTCCGGAAAGAGGTGGAAGGATAAATGGATCTTATTGAGCTGGCTTAGATTGAGGCTGGCCAGGAGTGCTGTATTTATCTTGGAATGCACCGCGTTGACCGTCTTTGACAGGTCGTCAGTCTGAATTTCAGTGAGGATGGTGCCGGCGACAGCTTTATGTTGGTACCAACCGCTGAGGTCTGTCTCGCGCGTCGAGGACAAGAGCGCAGCAATGATCTTGGCCACAATTGCCTCGCTTTCGCTTCCACCCAAGAGTTCTTCAGCATCCAAGAGCATCAGAAGGAACTGCCGCCTTGAGCGCTCAGCCCTCCTTCGCTCGAGGCAAAGCATCCTGGCAAAGGGTCGCTCGGGCACAAATCCAGAGTCCGATTGGGACGGGAAGCGATCTACTCCCGCAGGGGCGCTGGAGCGCTCCATCGAATCTAAGTTGTTGTTCGGAGAGAGAGTCTTCAAGGCAGGGGTTGTTGCTTATGTCTCGCTATCTAGCGGCGGTCTGCGACCGCCAGTTTTTCGACGCGCGTAAAGCGCCGCTACAGAGAAAGCTGTCACTATAATTTGTAGCCCTCAATAGTTCGTGGTAATCTCAGTTTGATCCGTTTCAGAAACCCCTCCCACGACGGGTGATTTAAGGATTTAGCCAACGCCCTGAGTGTTGTGGCTGGTAATGTCCGTTGGCCAGCGCGAGGCCGCCCTTCATATTGGCCGGCGCCGCGGCAACTTTCCCACCGTCCAAACGCTTAACCATCCATTCATCGACTTCTACGGCGACGGATTTCATGAGCAGTTCGACAGAGAGCACTAACCGAACGAAATTCTTCTTGCGAATCAAAATTCCCTCGATCCCCTCAAGCGGCCCGCACGTGACCCGCACTCGATCGCCACCCTTCAGGAATGGATGAGGCTCGACGCGCAGCGAGCTCTCAACCATCCGCCGCACTACGCCAATTTCGGCGTCGGTGATGGTGGCGGCACGGCCGGCAACATTGACGAACGTATAAATACCAGGGGTAGTCATAATCTGGAGTTGCCGGTCGAGCCCCCCTTTTATAAAAACGTACGAAGGAAAAAACGGCAGAGACAAGAGCTTGGTTCGGTCCTTCCACCGGTGCGTGGCCTGATAGAGTGGTAAGAAAACCTGAAATCCCTTGCCAGTCAAGAGGTCTGCTGCCGTCTTCTCATGCTGGTGGCGAGTATAAAGTGCGTACCACGGAACGATTGGGTCAGAACCCACTAACTGTGCGTGTTCGCTTGTTGTCTGCATAAAGCTCCGCCCTGTGACTTACAGGATGTTCCCCCCCGCAAGCCTTCATTGGCTGGTGTGCTTCCCATGTGAAGAGAAGCCGTTACAAAAATCGGTTCAAGTTCGCGCGAACTCGCCAGGCAACAAACCGGCGAGTTCTAGACGGCCACATCATCTTTCGTGCCGTGCTGAGCGATGTGACTTAGGTTGAACGTTGTTGGCCAACGCGGTTCCGTCGCCCCCTTCAAACCAACTGCATTTCATCAGAAACCCTGTTTCGCGGCATTCTCTGCGCCTATGTCGCCGTTAACCCCCCGTTGTCATGAACTGTGTTGTGGCGCCGGGGCTCAAACCGGTAACGCAAGATAGACGCAGCAAGAACTAGTGATTTGTCTGCGCCCGCAACCCGTCCGTGGCGGACCACCGTTCCCCGGCACTCAATCTTTGCAGGAGCTAGGCCCGAAATGACTACCGGCAGGGTTAATGCTACCTCAACCCCGGTTCGGGGATGCAGGGCTTGCGTAGCCCGGAACAACACACCAGACATACTGATGTTCACCGTTTTACCCTCGTGCCAAGCCGCCGTTCCGATTTCGCGGTAGCGGATAGGAAGCTCGATCGCGAATCGCTCCGCTCGTTGCGCAACGCCCGTTTGGTTTGTCACCCGATGAATCGCCACTGAACTGTTAAAGGTATAATCGGAGTTGATGACAGGCTCCGCGCCGTGTTCCTCATCCATCGGGTTAGATAAAGCTCCGCCCTGTGACTTACAGCTCTTTATCTTCGTATGTCCCTTGCTGCTGTTTCGATCTCTGCCCCGCGCTAATTACGGGCGAGCAAGACGGAAGTGCGAAATCTTGACGGCGAGCGTTGGGCTATCCTGCGCGTCCGTCGAGGTTATGGCGCGGAGGATGGTACCTTGGCAGACGACCTCAGCAGCACCGTCAGAGTTCACTGCGGGCATCGTCAAGCACAACTCAACGGAATTATTTGGATCCGCAAGGCACTCTCCGTGGAACAATACGCCGGAGCTGCTGATATTCTCAGTCTCACCCCGCCGCCACGTGCTTTCACCTCTTAGCCGATAACGAACGGGTACTTGCAAAGCGAATCGCTGCGCACGAGCTTTACCAGTCGCCTTTTCTCCGGTCCGGGAGTCTACTACCGCTTCTCTGAGCATGGTCAGTTTTGCAACTCATCCCCTATCTTAAAATCCACAATCGGTCACAGATGGATCCGGGGCACATCACACTTTAACCTGCTTTCAGGCGATGGCAATGGCCCGGCCGGGCCATAGGAATAGCACCGTAGAGTGCCATTCTTTCAATGGATACCCCCCTTTGTTAACTACTGGGTTCGAGTTAATAGGAAGGAAGAGGGTCGTGCGGGTGGCGGAAAAGCATGAAAATACGGACGGAAAGGCATGGCTTCAGCCATGCCGTAAGCGCCGCCTCCCTCAACCCCGGCCCCTCTCCCCTTGGGAATGGGGGACTACGAAGTGGTGGATGAGGGCGTTTCCGGCGCGGTTAAACCGCGCCCTTCCACCGTTTTGGCCGAACTTGTCAGGGCGCCGCCGTTGGTAGCGCCTTTGGATACAATCTGAAGTGTGACCGCGAGCCGTGTGAGGGGCGAACGAAAGCTTCTTGCGATCGGCAGCTACATCAGCATTTACACATCATCAACAAGGTGGTGACTGATGGCAAAGAGTGTAAGTTCCATGCGATTGGAGACGCCGACTTTGTCGAAGATATTGGTTATGTGGTGTTTGATTGTCTGTTCACTGAGGGAAAGTTTTTGTGCGATTTCTTTGTTGCCATAGCCTGCCATAATGGCAGTCACGACCTCCAGTTCCCGCGAACTGAGGCCGAAGTTCTCGCGATGGTTCTTGGCGTCCTTGCGAGGCAAGAAACGATGGAGCAACTGGACAACGTCTGAGACGTTCTCCCGCCCCACCCAGTACTGGCCTTTCACCACGCTGTGGATGCTATCTATTATCAGCTCGGTGGCTGATTCCTTGAGCACAATGCCGCGTGCCCCAAGCTGGAGCGCCTGGGCAATCTCCGCTTTTTCGATCGCAGCAGTCAAGATGATCGTGCGCACCTGCAAGCCAAGAGCGCCGATGTCCCGCAGAACTTCCAGTCCGGGCCTCGGGCGCATGGCCAGATCCAGAAGAACGATATCCGGTCTCAACTCCTGCACTAATCTGATCGCCTCCACGCCGCTCGCAGCTTCGTCGAGCACGCGAAAACCGGGCTCCGATTCGAGCAACTTCCGTAGACCATAACGGAAGGTCGGATGATCGTCCACAATCAGTATCTTGATAGGTTCCGCCGGACTATCCATAAGCCTTCGAAGCAAAACTAACTTCTAAACGGGCGCCCTGGCTTGGGTGCGAGTCGATCGCCAGTTCACCCTTGATACAATGGACGCGCTCTTTGATCACGCGAGGCCCTTTGCGAGCCAAGTCAAGTTCCGATAGAGAGAGCCGCCCTGAAAACTCAAAGCCATGGCCGTCATCTTCAATCACTAACTTCCACAACCCCTGTTCTGAGCCGAGGCGAACCTGCACATTGCGCGCCCCGCTATGCTTCCGCACGTTGGCAAGGGCCTCGTGCACGATGCACGCCACCTCTCGAGAGACGCGCGGTGGCATGGCTGCGGTTTGGGCGTCTGAGGAAAAACGCGCCTCGATGCCTGTCTCGCGCTGGAATCTGTCGACGATATCCGCGACGCAAGTCAGGAGTTGTTGTGGGGCCACGTCATCGAATCGCAGTTGTTGCATCAACTCACGAAGGCTGATGACCTCTTGCCGCAGAAGGTCCCGGACGTTCTCGAGCTTTTCTGCTGCGCCGGAAGACACACCGGCGGCTTGACGGCGCAGCACGTCCACCCGCATTTCCATGGCGATTAAAGATTGAATCACCCCGTCATGCAGGTCACGGGCAATGCGCGCTCGTTCGGACGAGCGGGCACGAGTGCGCATTCGACGCAGCAGGTACGCGCTGTGAACGACAGGAGCCACTTCCCCAATCAATCCCTGAAAGAAGCGAAGGTTCGATTCAGGACCTTTGCCATTCCGCACATCGAACAAGAAGATGCGGCCAGCCCACTCCTCTCGAAGCCTGAAATCGACCGCAAGGAGTGAGCGGAATGGCTGATTGGAAAACAAATGCTCCGGGATCGAACACGAAACCTTCTCCAGGCGGCGCCCCTCGTCGTCCAGTGCCAGTATGCGATAATGCTTCGTCCGGTTCGATCGTTGAAGAGACCAACTTTTTCCGGGCATGGGGAAAAAATGCCGGCCCAGTTCTGAGGCCTCGAGTTCCTTGCACTCTACCCTGCGGGATGCAATCCCATCGCCCCCGGCCTTCCACGCAAATGCCCGGTCGTCCCGCAAGCCCTTCAAAGCTAAAAAAACGTGACTTGCTCCGAAGAGCTTCAAAATGGCGCCCAGGACATCTTCCAGGGTTTCATTGATGCTAGCCTCCGGATCGGCCTTTTGGAGAACACATTTGATAGCTAGGCTCTCACTCTGTAGTCTTCTTTCCCTTTCGGCCAGATATGCTAGGAGTCCGCCCAACATCAGCAGGCTCATAACTTGCGTAATAAATACCTCGAAGCGAAATTGTCCGTCCAGCACGTCGAAGTGAGAACCCATGCGTGAGGTAACAAAAGCAGCCTCAGATAGAAAAAACAGTACACTCACAAGGGCGGTAGCCAGAATCTCGCGGACACTCCAGCGGTAAGCCGCCGCTAAGAGGGCAAAGGCAAAGAGCAAAAAGAAGGGGCTGTTGGGCCCGCCCGTAAAGAAAGAAATGAGCACAGGCCAAAGGACGTCCGCGGCATGAACAGAAAACAGGAAAGATAATGCGGAATCCGGATAAAACCTAACCAGCGCCAGTATAATCAGGCTATGAATAACGTAGAGAAGAAGCAAAGCGTGCGCCGCCGCGGTATAGCGGCCGAGCGCTGTGGTATCAAAGCGGGTAGCTAAAAGAGAACAAAGCGCCACCAAGAAGCGGGCACCGGCGAGAACTCGTTCCCGGTGATTCACTTCACCTAAGGTGATCGGTGCACCGAATGCACCCCCCGGACCCCCCACACTGAAACCCATCGCGGCTCCCCTCCGCTTTTTTAAGAAGCTGACCCGACCGCCCGTGCCATCGAATCCCCAGGGTCTATAACTGAAACGGAATTACATTGTCTCCGTGCTCCACTGCCCAGACCGCAGTGCGAACTCGCGTGTGCCTGACGCGCTTCGCAAAACGATTCCGATTCCCATTTTCCGATGCCCATCCGACGGATCAATAGCCTAGCTTTGAGCGAGGCTCGTGACCTCTCGAAGATCCCAGGGCTCGCCGCTGGCACTCCCTTTTTACAATAAGCCGTCCTTTCGGTCAAGTACCTCTAAAGTAAACTAGCTATAAATCCATTCATTGCACCTGCATGTAATACAAAAGAAGAAATTTTGGCGGCGTGGCTGGACAACATCGCCGGCCGCCTGGATTTACCACTTGATAAGTGGTACTTCGGTCGCATTGACACCGCTCCGCGTAGGTCTTATATCTACTTGAGGATTGCAAATTATAGCGATGCCTCTTGCTGTGGCGGCGTTTTCTGAACGCCGGAAAACCGGCGGCGAGACGCCGTCGCTACAAGGGCGGATGTCACTATAATCTGTAATCCCCAATCGTGAAGTCATTACTCGTTTTCCGGGAAGGGAAACCATCGTGAGATTCAATCGACTATTGCTCACCGCATTCATGGTTGTTTTTCTGCTGCCGATATCCGCGCTTGCAGACGGCATTCTCGACTTCAATATTCCGGTAAACCCCCTTTTAGCCAATTTCCTACAGATCACTTCGGTGGAAGGCCAGGGGGGCACGGCTAACAGTGGGGTCACTCTCCCGGTTACAAACGGCTCGTTGGACTTGATGAGCGGTGGCTGGAGTTGGAGTTCCGGCGGAACCCTGGTCATCACGGCGACAGGCACAATAGGGCCCCTTAACTTGACCGGAACGCTCCTCCAGGGAAGCTTCACGGGAGTAACACCCTCGTTTCAGCACGGGGGCCTCGAATTAACTCTCGACGGGTTCTCGGCCGCAATAAACACAAGTCTTGCTGGCTACTATGGGCTATCAAGCTCTGCTATCAATGGCAATGTTTACATCAGTGGTGACGGGTCCTCCGCCATTCTAGCCGTTGACCCAGTGGTAGCGGCAACGGAGGGAGGCGGTGTTCCCGCAACGTTGATCGTGTTGCTTGCGGCAGCGCTCTGTTTTGCTGTCAGTGTGCGATTAAAAATAATCAGCCCCGCGTTCTAGCCGACACCGCGCTCACAGCAAGGTCCCGGGTGGAGCAAATCGCGCGGACAACGTCAGGCTTGACCGCATCCGTGTAACCACGGCTGATCCGGAACAATAACACGGTGCATACGATAACGGCCTCGAGTGGCGGAACTCCACCCAAATAACACCAAACCAAGACTGAGAAGTGAGGGGGGATTGTGTATGAAAGTACCTTATTTTGACCTGAAGACTCAGTATCTGAGCCTCCGCGGCGAAATCCTGCCTGCGGTAGACCGTGTCTGCAGCAATGCCTCTTTTGTCCTCGGTGAGGAGGTCGCGCTGTTCGAAGAGGAGTTTGCGGCATATTGTGACGCGAAGCACTGCGTGGCGTTGAACTCGGGTACCAGCGCCTTGCATCTTGCGTTGTTGGCGGCGGGCGTGGGGCCGGGCGACGAAGTGATTACAACCGCCAACACTTTCATCGCCACGGCGGAAGCGGTTTCTTACACGGGCGCGGCGCCGGTGTTTGTCGACATCGACCCCGCCACCGCGAATATTGATCCGAACCGGATTGAAGAAGCAATCACAAACCGGACCAAGGCCATCCTTCCAGTCCATCTGTATGGACGGCCTGCTGATCTGGATCCGATCTCCGAGATTGCACGCCGCCACAACCTTACGATGATCGAGGACGGCTGCCAGGCACACGGGGCGCGATATCATGGCGGGCGTGTTGGAGGATTGGCGCGAGCCGCGGCTTTCAGTTTCTATCCCGGCAAGAACCTCGGAGCATATGGCGAAGGCGGCGCCTTAACCACCAACGACGATCAAATTGCGCAGTATGCCAGAACGTTGCGGGACCATGGACAGACCAAACGCTATTTCCACGACTTCATTGGCTACAACTACCGCATGGATGGCTTTCAGGGCGCGGTGCTGCGAGTGAAACTGAAGCATTTGAGCGAGTGGACAGCGAAGCGCCGGGAATTGGCGAGCCTTTATCGTGAGCTTCTGGCCGATGCGCCAGTTGATCTCCCGCAGGACGATTTGCAATCCGAATGTGTCTATCACCTCTTTGTGGCCTACGTAGACGATCGCGACGGGGTGCGCGAGAAGCTCGAAGCGCGCGGTATTCAAACTGGGATTCATTATCCGCGTCCCGTCCATTTGCAGCGCCCGTATGCCACGCCAGGCGATGGGCCCGCGTCTCTGCCGCACACGGAGCGCGCTTGTGACCGGGTCTTGAGCTTGCCTCTGTATCCTGAGATGCCAGTCGAACAGGTCCGGTACGTGGCAGAAATGTTTACCGAAGTTGTGGAAGAGAGGAGTGGTGTGGAGCAAGTATTCGCCTGACAGGTTGCTAATATTACTATGTTAAGTTCTCTTCAGATGTGTCAGGGCATGGCTTTAGCCATGCCGTAAGCGTGGCCACTCTCATCCCCATCCCCTCTCCCGCCGGGAGAGGGAGGACCGCGAAGTGGTGGGTGAGGGCTTTTTCATGCTTTGCAGGCGCCGCAAAGCGCCAGGGCAACTCATTAGCACGCAAATCGAAATCCGTCAGACCCAGCCACGAACCCAGTACCAGAGCAGCCCCGCCGTCTCGTGAAGAACCTCTTCGTTGAGCCGAATCCCCTTGTAGCACGGAAAGTAATCGCTGAGCCTATAGGGCGCAAACGTGCGATAGTCGCATGCGGCCGGCGTGACGATAAGACCTTCTTTGCGAAAGCACCAATCAGCGCGGAGCATTTGGAACGCGCTCGTGACCAGAACGATTTTCCGGATGCCTTTATCCCGCAAAATTTGAGCCGAATACAAAGCGTTCTCGTGAGTTGAATGCGACCGCTTCTCGCACCAGATCATGGAGCCGGGAACCCCGGCTTCTATCAAGACTTGGCGCATCACAGCCGCATCCGGCACACCATGAGGTTTGCCTCGCGCGAGCCCACCCGATACCACCACCGGTAGCGGTCGCCAGTGTTTGTAAAGCCACGCGGCGTAAAGGCATCGCTCATAGGTGTCACTGCCTACATAATGCTCAAGTGTCGAGGGGTTGAGAGGTTCCATGAGCCCTGAGATCACAACCATCGCCTGAGCATCCCCCGAAGGGAATCGCTGAGGCGGGAAATGATCCTCAAAAGGGCGCAGGACCATCCGTGCAAAGGGGAGCCAAGAGATAAGAAATAGGCCTATAACTGCCAAGCCAAGGAGAACCGGCTTTCTTCCTCTTGATGGGCGCCATAAGCGGTATGTCTCAAAAGCGAAAACCAGAATGAAGACTGATAGTAGCGGCTGGATGTAGGTCATGGATGCGTTGCCAAACAAAAACGAATTGCGAGTGTGTCATGGGGCCTGGATACGAATTAAATTCGCGGGTGCGGCTGTGGAAAGTCGAACTGCAAAAGCTGGTGGATGAGACGGGATTGCGCCTCGCGGTCTGCCACTTCCCGCCCGGAACCAGCCAATGGAACAAGATCGAACACCGGCTCTTCAGTCTTATTACGCAGAACTGGCGCGGCAAGCCGCTGCTCAGTTTTCAGGTGATCGTCAGTCTGATCGCCGCCACCACGACC
>JBOGJX010000024.1:0-6034 GCA_050745285.1 Terriglobia bacterium | reverse complement strand
GAGTGGACGACAGTATTCGGCTGGAAGAGCTGACCCGGCCTCTTGAGCGGCCTGTCTCCTGGAAGGGGAAGCGAGTGCGTGCTCTGCATCCCTTTCAGGGGCCCGACACCGCCCTGCTGGAAGCAGTGGGCCGGGGCGAGTTCCTTCTCAACGGGTTCCGCAATAAGGATCTGCAGCGCCTCTTCTTTCCCCAAGCGCCTGACTCGAAGCGGGAACAACGGCGCCGCTCGGCTTGGGTCAGCCGCCAAATCCGGCTCTTGCGGGCCCACGGAATCATTCGAAAAGTCGCTCATGAGAACCGTTACCACGTCACGAAATCAGGTCGCCAGGCCATTACCGCAGTTTTGGCTGCACGCAAAGCTACCGTCAGTCAATTATCCAAAGTCGCGTGACCAAAAATCTTCGCGGCGCGAGAAGAAGTTCGGGATTAGTAGTACAGAGAGATGTAGCGCAGAGTTTTGCCTTTAAAACTCTGCGCTATATCGATCTGGGCGGAGGCCGCCGCCGCGACCGCAGTCCTACGCCTAGATGTTTTTTCTTATTTGCCCCATCTGTCCTGCTTTTCTCATTCAGATGAGGTACACTGACTGCATGTAACCAATGAGTTAACTGGCTAGCCAATAGGCCGGAGCGAGGCAAAATCGCGGAACGAAGCCTAGCGATCTTTTAGAATCAATGTTTCTAATGTTTTGCCTCTTCTGCACGTGTCATTGGGAAGCCGTAGCGCAGCGCGGCCTTTGGCTGCAACCAAACCGAATGTCATCCTGAGCGAAGCGAAGGATCTGCTTCTGCTGGGCGACCTTTTGGAAAAGCAGATTCTTCGTTTCGCTCAGAATGACATGTTCTGGAAATCATGCTAAAAAAGCAAGAATGCACGACCTTGCAATGCAGAGCTTTGCTTTTCTATAGAAAAAAACCGCAGAGTTTTAACCACAAAACTCTGCGCTACATCTCCTGGGTGGCCGCGAAGCCAAAAAATCAGCTTCGCGTTGCCTGCTCAAGTGGTTTAGGATGATGCCGATATACTGTCAGGGTCATGTTTTGGCGATGACACGGGGGAATGGCGCTGCTTTCGGAACGAAGCCCACTGATGTTTGATAAAAGGAGAACATTAGAAGAAAATGCGGTCAGCTTCATGTAAGCACAGGGGAACGCACCGGATGAATTCTGCCCGCTTGGCAGGATCGCCCTCAGTCCGTGCCTTGTCCCGCCATACGTCCCGCTGGAAAGCAACAGGCCTGCTGCTTCTGGCCTTCGGAAGTTCCCTGCTCTTCTCACCGGCCGCCTTCAGCAAATCGTTCGCATCGCGACATCAGCAAAATGTCCCGCGCGTGCTGACCACCGCACAGCAGATCCGCAATCTCAAGCCGTCCGTTGCTCGCCAAGGGTTGCCGGTGCGCCTGCGCGGGGTGGTCACGTACTACGCGGGAACGGGATGGGAGCTGTTTGTCGAGGACAAGACGGGCGGGATTTATGTACATACTGAGAGCCCGCAGCCGATCCATACCGGCGACCTAGTCGAGATGACAGGCCGGACGTCGGTGGGAGATTTTGCTCCGTCGGTGGTTGACCCAGCCTTTCGCGTGCTCGGAAAAGGAGCACCGCCGCCTGCGATGATAACGTCCCTGCAGAAGGCGTCGGAAGGCAACCTGGATAGCCAGTGGATCGGAATTAGTGGAGTCGTCCATTCGGTCACGGCATATAAGATCGGGGTGGTGCTCCAGGTCTTTACTTATGGCGGAAAATTCGCCGTGGAGATACCCGGCGTCACACCCGCTCAGGCATCGAGCCTGATTGATGCTGAGGCTGTGTTTTATGGCGCGTGTGGGACCCAGTTCAATAGCCGCAGGCAGATCGAAGGCATCGAGCTTTACGCGCCGAGCCTGGCCGACGTCCAAGTTACAAAACCCGCCCCGAACCCATACACACTCCCAGCTCAAACCGTGGGCAGCATTTTCCAATTCAATCCCCGAGCCGAACAGAGTCACCGGATAAGGGTTCAGGGAACCGTAACCTTCCAGCAGTTTCCCGACGACCTCTTCATTGCGAATGAGGCGGGAGGCTTGTACGTCTCGACCACCCAAGCCGTCCGAGTCCAGCCCGGAGACCGCGTTGACGTTGTTGGATTCCCCTCCCATGGCGACAACTCTCCCACGCTGGAAAACGCCATCTTTCGGCCTATGGGGCGCGGGCCCCAGCCGCTTCCCGCGAAGATGACCGCGCGGCAGTGCCTATTCCAGAATCACGATGCCGAGTTGGTTCAAGTTGAGGGCCGGGTGCAGAGCAAAGCCATCGCCAATGGATACCGCGCCTGGGTTCTCGATAGCGGCGGAATTAGTTTCGACGTCTGGCTTGACCGGGAGCAGAGGGGCCAGGCGTGGCCCGCTGTCAAAAAGGGCGCCATGGTGCGGGTCACGGGCGTGGCATCCGTCCATCTGGACCGCGATGATTGGCCGCAATCCCTGTGGATCCTGATGCGAACTCCGAAGGACGTATCCATCCTAAAAAGTCCTTCCTGGTGGACGCCGGAGCGCGCGCTGATCCTGGCCGGGCTTTTCGGAGCGTTCATCCTGGCGGGTTTGTTCTGGCTGGGGGAGCTACGCCGCCGCGTGCATTCGCAGACGGGAATCATTCTTGAGCGGCTTCAGCACGAGGTTGCACTCGAGGAGCGCTATCGCGATCTCTTTGAGAACGCCAATGATATGGTGATCACCACGGACCTGACCGGCCGGTTCACCTCCATAAACAAGAAGGGAGAGGATCTCGGAGGCTATGACCGTTCCGAAATCTTGCAGATGAGCTTGACGCAGGTCGCCGATTCGTCATCTCTCGAAAGTGTTTCCGGGGCCATTGAGCGTCTGCTGCAAGGAGGCTCCCTCGCCACGTTTGAGATGGAGATTGTGGCCAAAGATGGGCATCACGTTCCGCTGGAGGTGGGTGCGCGCCTGATTTACGAAAAGGGCCGGGCGATTGGGCTTCATGCCATCGCCCGCGATGTGACCGAGCGCAGGCGCGCGGAGGCGGCGCTGCAGCGCGCGAATCGCGTCCTCAAGACCCTCGGCGACTGCAAGCAGGCGATAGTGGAGGCCGAGAGCGAGCCCCAGTTGCTCTCCTCCGTCTGCCGGGCCATTACCGCTTCCGCCGGCTATCGCATGGGATGGGTTGGCTACGCCCGCGAAGACCCGCAGAAGTCGGTCGAGCCAGTTGCTTCGGCCGGATTTGAAGAGGGCTACACAGCCATGCTGGGCATTCACTTGGATGACCCGGAAACGGGGCGCGGTCCGACTGCAACCGCCGTTCGCACCGGGCAGATTAGCTTGGTTCGAGACTTTGCGACAGACCCAACCGTCGCCCGGTGGCGGGAGGAAGCCCTTCGGCGCGGCTACGTTTCGGCCATCTCACTCCCTCTCTTGAGGCACAGCAAGGCATTCGGAGCCCTGAATATTTACGCCTCGTCGGCCGACGCTTTCGATGAGGAAGAGATTCATTTGCTGAAGGACCTGGCGGATAACCTCGCATACGGCATTCTCGCCATGCGCACGCGCCGTGAGCGGCGCCGGGCGGTGGAAGCGTTGCGCGAGAGCGAAGAGCTATTCAAGGGAGCGTTTCAATACTCGAATACGGGCATGGCCCTGGTAGGACTCGACGGACGTTATCTGCAGGCGAACCCGGCCTTGTGCGCCATGCTCGGTTACACGGAGGAAGAACTCCTCAGCCGGGATTTCCAATCCTTAACCCATCCGGAAGATTTAGCAATCTCCGTCGCGCCGCTCGAAGGACTGCGTTCGGGAAATGAGACGCGCGCCAGCCTGCAGAAGCGCCAATTCCACAAAGATGGACACATCGTCTGGGCTGAAGTAAGCGTCTCGGTCATCCGCGGCAGCGACGGAAAGCCGGTTCGCTTCATCAGCCAGATCCAGGATATTACCGCGCGCAAAGAGGCGGAGGTGGCGCTCATGAAAGCCAAGGAAGCCGCCGAGGCCGCAAGCCGCTCGAAGAGTGAGTTCCTGGCCAACATGAGCCACGAAATTCGCACCCCCATGAACGGCATCCTGGGCATGACCGATTTGCTGCTCGATACGGGAATAACCTTTGAGCAGCGCGAATACCTGGGCATGGTGAAAACGTCCGCTGACTCGCTGCTTTCGATCATCAATGACATCCTGGATTTTTCGAAAATCGAAGCGCGCAAGATGTCGATTGAAACCATCGAATTCAGCCTCCGCGACTGCATTGAGGAAGCGCTGCGGACGGTCACCGTGCGGGCCGCGGAGAAGGACCTGGAGCTGGCCTGCCGGATTCAGCCTGGCTTGCCCGAATCGGTTGCCGGTGACCCGGGGCGCCTGCGGCAAGTGTTGCTCAACCTGCTCGGCAACGCGATCAAATTCACCCAAAACGGCGAAGTCGCGCTCACGGTTGAGCGCGATAACGGAGCCGAAAACGACGAGAATCATCTCCTCCATTTCCAGGTGCGCGATACGGGGGTAGGTATCCCCATTGAAAAGCAGTCTCTCATCTTCGAGTCATTTGCCCAGGCGGACAGCTCAAGCACGCGGCGCTTTGGAGGCACCGGTCTGGGATTGACCATCGCCTCGCATTTGGTTGAGATGATGGGCGGCCGCATCTGGCTCGAGAGCCAGCCCGCCAAGGGAAGCACATTCCACTTTACCGTCCGGATGGGCCGCCTGGACCGGGTGGGGAGGGCGAGCCAAAATCAAGCGCCTGCGCGCGTGGACGCGGGTGAGTTGCGGGGCAAGGCGGTGCTGATCGTGGATGACAACGCTACCAACCGCCGCAATCTGGAAGAAATGCTTAAGTCTTACGGACTCGAAACTTCATCCGCCGCAAGCGGCGCGCTGGCGCTTAACACGCTCAGAGAAGCCCGCGAAGCGAGGAGGTCTTTCGCCGTGGTTCTGCTCGACTCCCAGATGCCGGAAATGGATGGCTTCGAATGGGCGGAGAAGGCGCTCAAGTGCCCCGACCTGGGTGACGCGGCGATTATCATGCTGACTTCCGGCGGGCGCCCCGGTGACGCCACGCGCTGCCGCGAGCTGGGCGTGGCCGGGTATCTGACCAAGCCCGTCCGCCAGTTCGACTTGCTCGAGGCGCTCGCCTCCGTTTCGGGTAATCGAGCGGAGGCCAAGCCCGAGCGCGGGCCGCTCGTCACCCGTCACTCTCTGCGGGAAAGCCGCGGCGGACTGAGGGTATTGCTCGCCGAGGATAACGCGGTGAACCAGGCTGTGGCCGTGCGCATCCTCGAAAAGAGGGGCTATTCGCCGCTGCAAGCGGCCAACGGCCGCGAGGCTCTGGAGGCAATCGAAAAACAGATATTTGATCTTGTCCTCATGGACGTTCAGATGCCGGAGATGAATGGTCTTGAAGCCACCGCCCGCATCCGTGAAAAAGAAAAAATAACAGGACGCCACCTCCCCATTATCGCCATGACCGCGCACGCGATGAAGGGAGACCGGGAGAAGTGCATTGCGGCGGGGATGGATGGGTATGTCTCAAAGCCGGTGCGGGCGAAAGAGCTGCTTCAAGAGGTCGAAAGGGTGCTGAGTATGAACACGATGAAAGCGAAGCCGGCGCGCGGAGACGAGGCAGATGAAACAATTCTCGACCGAACCAAAATGCTTGACCGGGTAGGCGGAGACCAGGAGCTGCTCGCTGAAATGGCGCAAATCTACCTCGAGGAATACCCGGCCGGCCTGGCGCGCTTGAAGGAAGCCGTGGCCGCGCGCTACGCGCGAGGCGTCATGCAGGAAGCGCACGCCTTGAAGGGCTGTGTCTCCAATTTCGGATCCGATTCGGTGGTCGAAGCGGCCCAGGCGTTGGAGTTGATGGGACGTCACGAAGATCTCGCGGACGCCGGCGAAGCCCTAATACACCTTGAGGGATTGTTGAGCCGCCTGGCTCCCGCCATTGCCGGGCTCTGCAAATAAGCGCTGTAGATGCAAATGTAGCGCAGAGTTTTGTCGTTAAAACTCTGCGGCTTTTGCCTTTGATAAATAGAAAAAACCGCAGAGTTTTAACG
>JBOGJX010000023.1:0-13843 GCA_050745285.1 Terriglobia bacterium | reverse complement strand
ACAGAATGCCAATGAAAGGCTCGGAGACTAGTAATGTCTCAGTTTCGGGCGCGGATGTAGCGGCGGTTTTATCCCGCCAGGCTAGATTCCTAGAAATGCCAAACTTGATGTAAACAGGTCAAGTTTTCCAGCGCGGAAGGGCGGGGTTTTAACCCCGCCGTTGGCTTCGGAGCGAAAATGCAGGCTTTAGCCCCTGAAGCCAAGGGTAGTCCCAAACCCATATGTTGCTTCAGCGGCTAAAGCCGAGCCCATCTGCGCCTCAGACGGCGGGGTTAAAACCCCGCCCTTCCCGGCTGCAAACATGCCTCGTCGGTCTGAGGCGAAGCCTCGTTAGTATAGTGTCCACTCATTGGGTAGACAATCTCTTTTCAATGGGTGGCGCATACATCGCGCACTTTGCGATGTATGCGACTCTTGAAAACGGCGCAAAGAGCGGCTACGCCGGCCTTTGCGCCCAGCGAGGATGAGTTTCGTAGGGGCGCTGCTTGCTGCGCCCCTACGAAGCAGCAAAGCCGCAGTTGGAAACTAGCCACCCTGGCAGAATTGGAGGAACGCAGCGCATGGAAGGGAAAAGCAGAGTCATTCTTCGGGGAGTAACAGACGCATCACTACGGGCGCTGGTGCAGGAATGCATGGAACGGTGCGAGTGGGAGACTTGGGTTGGCCGGCAAGCGACCGTCGTCATCAAGCCTAACCTTTGCACCGTAGTGCCTGAACAGATGGATAAGTCGAATACGGACCTTCGAGTGACTACGGCCGTCTGCGAAGTTCTCTTGTCCAGGACAAACCGGATTTA
This sequence comes from Terriglobia bacterium, assembly GCA_050745285.1. Classification (GTDB taxonomy): domain Bacteria; phylum Acidobacteriota; class Terriglobia; order UBA7540; family UBA7540; genus RH2-MAG17b. The sequence continues at coordinate 13,047 of JBOGJX010000023.1, read as the reverse complement.
CATCGGTGAGGCTGACCATCTGCGAAGGAAGTCCCAGGAATCTTTCGATGCCACCGGTCATACCGAGATGGCCAAAAGACTTGGGATCAACGTGTTGAACTTTTCCGATGTGCCCAGAAGAAAGGTAACTTGCGAGCCGGTGGGTGAGATCGAAATGCCTTCCATTCTATTGGATGCCGACGTATTCATTACGCTACCCACGCTGAAGACTCACGCCCTCACCTATTTTACGGGTTCGCTCAAAAACCAGTGGGGCTGCGTGCCGCAACACAATCGCATCCTATTGCACAAGCATTTGGACCCGCTTTTGGCGTCTTTGGAGCGGCTACTGCGCCCAAAGCTCTCGCTGATGGACGGGATCGTCGCCATGGAAGGGCGCGGGCCAGTCAACGGCGAACCCAGGCAACTTAATGTCATTCTGGCCAGCCGTGACAGCGTGGCACTGGACGCGACAGCAATGCGCTTGGTGGGCTTAGACCCCGCCAAGGCGCGCCATGTGGTTCTGGCGGCGGAGCAAGGTTTGGGAAAGATAAGGCCCGAAGAAATTGAGGTCGATGGTGAATGGGACAAGCACGCAACGCAGTTCAAGCCAGGAGAAATGGACTGGGCCATCGCCGGAATGCTCTACATGAGCAACTACCCCTGGTTTGTGAAGTATATCCTGGAGAATGATTACATTTTCTTTCCGATCCGCTCGTGCGTAAAAGCCCTCCGTAAAGTCGGAGTGGTGGGAGGCGGGTAGAAAAAATTATGCGAATTTTATTCCTTGGGCTGTCACCACCGTATCCGCCTTTGAACGGTCATCGACTGCGAACGTGGGCAATGATTCGCGCTTTGGCGTCTGAAGGCCACCAAGTGACACTCCTTTCTTTCGCTGACCCTGCGAAAGAGATCGAACCAGATAACCCTTTGCAGCATTTGTGCGAGCGCGTCGAGCTTGTGGCGGCCCCGCGCTCTTCGGGCAATTTGTTAGCTGCCTATGCGGCGCGCTTTCGCTCCCTGGTTTCACCCTTTCCGCACGGCGCGTGGCGGTTCCGCAGTTCTCATTTCAAGAGCCGTGTCCGGGAGCTCTTACAGCGGGATCCTTTCGATGTTGTGCTTTGCGATGGAGTCTACAATATGATTAACGTTCCGGAGGCGCTATCCGTGCCTCTGGTCCTGAACAAAGACGACGTGGCACACATCATCATCGAACGCTACCTGCGTTTGGAAACGAATCTGATTAGGAAATTCTACGCGTCGCTCGAGTATCGCAAGGTCCGCGCGTGGGAGCAGAACTCAAGCCGGAGGTGCGCCGCGATTTGGGCTTGTTCGGAGCATGACCGCGCACTATTGGAAATCTGCTGTCCCGGAGCGCGGATCGAAGTCATTCCGAACGTGGTTGACACCGGTTACTACGCGCCGGTGGATGAAGACGACAAAGATGCGAAGACCATCTTGTTTCAGGGAGGGATGGACTGGCACCCGAACCGCGACGCCGTCGACTTTTTCGTTTCGGCCGTTCTCCCGGATTTGCGCCGTCTGGCTCCTGGCGTAACGTTCACCATAGCGGGACGAGGCCTGCCGCACGGCTTCCATGGGCGATTTGCGCAATTCGGCGACGTGAGGTTCACCGGGACAGTTCCGGATATGCGCAGCGAAATTGCAAAGAGCTCCGTATGTGTCGTTCCGCTCCGGATTGCGAGCGGCACCCGGTTGAAGATTTTGGAGGCGGCAGCGATGTCCAAGCCCATTGTCTCGACGCATATTGGGGCCGAGGGCCTGGATTTTACACCGGGAACGGAAATCCTTTTGGCCGACGAGCCGAAAGAATTTGCCAAAGCGGTCGTGACTTTGCTCAAAGACAGGGCACTCCGGGAGTCGATGGGCCAGGCGGCGCGGCGCCGAGTGGAGAAGCGGTACAGCATTGAGGCTTTGCGGGTGGCGGTCCGCGAGGCCTTGTCCACGCTGGCAGCCGACAAGTTTCAGGCAAGCCCGCAGGGATCAACCGCCGTGTCATCTCCACAAGGAGCGGCGAGGTGAACTTACCGCCAGACCGCACATATTGCTATAATCTCTAGCAGGGTGCTAAAAAGCCTTTTGGGGGTGTCATGCTGAGCCCTTCGGCTTCGCTCAGGGTGAACTCCGCGAAGCATCTGCTTATCTGTTTAATCAAGAGTTGATGAGAATCTTCGTCGCCTTCGCCTCCTCAGGATGACACGCTTACAGGCTTTTTCAGCATTCCGTTGGAACTTACGGTCTGACAGTGGGATACCTTGGAGGGAATTGAATTCGAAGGGAAATATGACGATGAAAGCAGCGGTTATTGGATACGGATATTGGGGGCCAAATCTCGTACGGAACCTTACGCAGCTTGATGAGGTTGAGGTTTCTTGGTGTGCGGACAAGCGTGACGCCCGCCGGACACTCGCCAAAAAGCAGCATCCCACCCTACAGGTCACCGGTAATGCCGATGAGGTTTTTGAAGATCCCACGGTGGATGCCGTGGTGATCGCCACCCCAGTGGGCACTCACTTTGCACTCGCCAAGCGCGCCCTGGAAAACGGCAAGCACGTTTTGATCGAAAAGCCGATGACCCAGACGGTCGCGCAGAGTGAAGAGCTTATCGAGCTAGCCCGCAAGAACGGCCGCGTGTTGATGGTCGACCACACTTTCATATACACCGGCGCCGTGCGCAAAATGAAGGAAATTATCGAGGTTGGAGAGTTGGGCGACCTTTACTATTTTGATTCCGTTCGTATCAACCTCGGGTTAATTCAGCACGATATTGACGTGCTGTGGGACCTGGCTCCTCACGATCTCTCGATTCTTACCCACCTGATTAAGCAGCCTCCGAAGTATGTTTCTGCGGTGGGATCGGCGCACACCGGCAACGGACTTGCGGATGTTGCCTACATGACAGTTCACTTTGAGAATGATTTCATAGCTCATTTCCATGTTAACTGGCTTTCTCCCGTCAAAATCCGCCAGACGCTGATTGGCGGGAGCCGCCGCATGCTCGTTTACGACGACATGCAGCCAAGCGAAAAAATACGGGTATACGACCGGGGGGTACAAGTAACCACCCAAGAGGGCGTCTATAACACTCTAATTGATTACCGGCAGGGAGATATGTGGGCGCCAAAGATTGAACTTCGTGAGGCTCTAAGCGCGGAATGTCAGCATTTCTTGGAGTGCATACGATTTAAAAAGGTTCCCCAATCCAACGGAGAGTCGGGACTTGCCGTTGTCAGGTTGCTGGAGGGGGCTAGCAAGTCCCTTGCCGGCGGCGGGGAGAGGATTCCGGTATGACGTTAGCGCCCGAATTCTCGCGTATTGCCCCCGGCGTTAAATTGGGTGAAGGCGTGGAAATCCACGCATTCGTAAACCTCTATGGCTGCGAGATCGGCGACGGCACACGAATTGGCACGTTTGTCGAAATCCAGAAGAAGGCGCGAATCGGCAAACGGTGCAAGATTTCCAGCCATACCTTTTTTTGCGAGGGCGTGACCATTGAGGATGAGTGTTTTATTGGCCACCACGTGGTTTTCATTAACGACCGGTACCCAGCCGCCGTAACGGAGGAAGGGGCTCTCCAGACCGAGGCGGATTGGAAGGTGATTGAAACCCGGGTTTGCCGCCAAGCCTCGATCGGCAGCGGAGCTGTGATTCTGTGTGGTGTCACGATTGGCGAGGGCGCCATCGTGGGTGCGGGCAGCGTGGTCACCAAGGATGTTCTGCCAAGAACTGTTGTGGCGGGAAATCCAGCCCGCGAAATTCGCCGGATTGATCGCGACGTCAAGAAGCAATTAGCCGATCAGGTATAGCGCCCGCCAAGGTGATTATCGTGAGCCCCAGAATCATTGCATTTTTTCCACTTTACAACGAGAAGTCCCGTCTGGATAGTCTTCTCCAACGCTTCAAGCCGGTTTTGGAGAAACAAATAGTGCACGAACTTCTCATTGTGGATGACGGATCGACAGACGGCTCATACGAGGTTCTCCGCCAACAACCGTGTTGTACGGTAGTTCGCCACGAGAGCAATCAGGGTATGGGGGATGCTCTTCGGGATGCCTACCGGTATGCGCTTGAAAAACAGTACGATATATTCACCATCATAGCAGGAAATGGCAAAGATGATCCGGCTGAAATAGAGAGGCTGGTTGGTCCCATATTGCGAGACAAGGCTGACTACATGCAAGGTTCAAGGTTTTTGCCCCACGGATACAGCGAAGGTTTGCCAGGACATCGCTTATGGGCCATGCGATTGTACACTTGGACGTTCTCACTGTTTTTGACGCGCAAATTTACCGACTGCACAAACGGGTTTCGCGCATATCGCACCCTGATTTTGCGGGACAAAAGGCTTGATTGGGCACAAGAATGGCTTGGCCACTCCTACGAAATAGAATTCTATGTGCATTACAAAGTGACGGCGCTGGAGTATCGGGTAGCGGAAGTGCCAGTTTCGAAGATTTATCACCGGGCATCCAACGGTTCATACTCGAAAGTGCGCGTGAAGGATTGGTTTAACAATCTGAAACCTCTATTCTTGCTGCGCTTCGGAATAAAGAGCTAGAAGTCTTGAAGTTCTGAACTTGATGTAAATGAGTCAAGTTTTTTGCGCCGGCGGCTCCTGCTCCCCAAAGAGGAGCGACAGAAATAGGCGTGGGTAAAACCCACGGTCACGGACGGAGAAGGCAGCCGGCCCTGAAAGGGCCGAACGCCTAACGATCCTAATGCACCTTGTGCGCCGATTTGACGATATTCAACCCCTCCGGGGTTGCCGGGGGATGGCCGTGGTTCGCGTTCCGTGGGTTCCACCCACGGAACTACTCATGTTCCACCGCTTCGCGGTGGCGTCACGACTCGTTGGTCTGAGGCGTAGTCTCGCTAGTGTCCACTAATTGGGTAGACAATCTTTTTTCAATGGGTGGTGCAGGGTAGAAAATGCGATATGTAAAACTTACCCGTGCTGAAATCAAAGGGGTTAGCAAGATCGGTTCTGTCCTCGCTCCCACATCACGCATTTTCGACCCTGCGGCCCTTGAAAATCGCACACATGGCAAAAAGCGGCCATGTGTGCGCCACCCGGATTATTTGTATGCTTATTTGTTGGACACTACAGTAGCTCAAGACCGACCTGCGGGCAGGCCTTGACGGCGGAAAAGCGCAACGGTTTTACTGGAGAACCAAATGAGAGCATTGGTCACGGGCGGGGCAGGCCTTATCGGGTCACATATCGTGGACCGCTTGCTGCAAGAGGGATATGAAGTTCGCATCCTCGATAACCTGGAGCCGTGCACTCACCTTGGGGAGGAGCCGGACTGGTTGCCCCGTGACGCCGAGTTTATTCGCGGTGACTTGCGCAATGTGGACGACGTGGAAAAGGCTGTAACAGGAGTGGACGTCATCTTCCATCAGGCCACGTATGGCGGTTTCGCATCGGAATTAACAAAGATGACGGATGCCAATGCGTGTGGAACGGCGCGTATCTTTGAGGCCATCCGGACCAAACGGCTCGACATTAAAAAGATCGTCACCGCTTCCTCGCAAGCGGTCTACGGTGAAGGCAAGTGCTATTGTGAGAATTGCGGGCCGTCTCATCCGGGCCCTCGCCCGGTCGCTCAGTTGGGAGCAAGCCCGGTGGGAGGTTCGATGCTCACAGTGCGGAGCAGAGACCCGAGGCATTCCGATTAATGAGAACTCTCCTCTGGACCTTCGTGGAGTCTATGCCGTGTCGAAATACTTCGAGGAGAGGCTGACGCTTTCTCTGGGTCGGGAATGGGGGATTCCGGCTGTTGCCTTACGTTATTCACTGACTTACGGCCCGCGCCAATCAGTTTTCAATCCGTATTGCGGAATCTGCTCGATTTTTTCGACCAGGCTGCTGAATGGCCTTCCGCCGGTGATCTACGAGGATGGCAACCAGACGCGCGATTTTGTGTTTGTTGGTGATGTGGCAGCCGCGAACGTGCTTGTCATGAAGGATGATGCGGCTGATTATAAAGTTTTCAACGTTGGAACCGGAGAGGGTACGACGGTCAACAGGTTCGTCGAACTATTGCGCAGCGCGTACAAAGCCCAAGTTGAACCAACACATCCGGGCGAGTTCCGGCCGACCGACTTTCGCCATCTGATTGCTGACAACTCTGCCATCCGAGCGCTCGGCTGGACGCCTACCGTGCCGGTTTCAGAGGGCATAAACAGGTACGCTCGATGGATTCTTTCCAAGCCGCGCCCCGCCGAGTATTTCTCCAAAGCCGAAAAGATACTAAAAGGAATGCGGATCGTGCGCAGGGTCGCATAAGTGCCTTCTCCGCTGAGGTTGCTGATGTTCATTGTGGTTTTGACGGCTCATCGAAAGCCTCCGCGTGGGCAGTATCCTTGACGGAATATGAGCGCCGTTGCCACGCGGGATTTACAACTTACAGGACTCTTTGTTGTCTGCAACTCTCCGGATGACCATGCCACGGACTTTCTCAATAGGCCGCTGAGCAAACGGGTTACAACTGTCCCGAACCTGGCAATAAAGCCGAGTGGGGTGAATACACTGATGGAAAGCGAAATTCCAAGGCCTGCCCAAGTGGCGCCGACGCAGGCCCATGCTGGCTTTGCTGGCAAGATGACGGTCCCATATTTTGACTTGAAAGCTCAGTACGCCACTCTTCGTGAGGAGATTTTGGCCGCTCTGGATCGTGTGTGTCAGAATGCCTCGTTTATTCTGGGCGAGGAAGTAGCTCAATTCGAGAAAGAATTTGCTGCTTACTGCCAAACCAAATACTGCGTTGCGGTTAACTCGGGCACGAGCGCCCTGCATCTGGCTCTTCTGGCCGTTGGGGTTTGTCCAGGCGATGAGGTGATTACCTCGGCAAACACCTTCATCGCAACTGCAGAGGCGATTTCTTATACCGGGGCGAGACCCGTCTTTGTAGACATTGACCCGGAGACCGCCAACATTGATCCGCGGCGCATCGAACAGGCCATCACCAAGCGGACGAAGGCGATTATGCCAGTCCATCTATACGGACGGCCCGCAGACTTTGACCCGATTGCGGAAGTTGCGGCTCGCCACAATCTCGCAGTTATCGAAGACGCCTGCCAAGCGCACGGGGCGTGCTATCATGGAAAAAGAGTTGGAAGCCTGGGAAAGGCTGCCGCATTCAGTTTTTATCCGGGCAAGAATCTTGGCGCCTATGGCGAAGGCGGCGCGCTCACCACAAACGATGCGCGGATCGCCGAACTGGCTCGCACTCTACGCGATCACGGCCAAACCAAGCGCTACTTCCACGATTACCTTGGTTATAACTACCGCATGGATGGGTTTCAGGGCGCGGTGCTTCGGATAAAACTGAGAAAGCTTGCTGAATGGACAGCCCGGCGCCAAGAATTTGCCCGTGTCTATCGGGAAATGCTCCGTGACGCCCGCGTGGATCTGCCGCGAGATGATGCGTTGTCGGAAGTTGTTTACCATCTGTTTATAATTTATACTGACAACAGGGACGCTGTTCGTGATCAGCTTGAAAGGCATGGAATTCAGACTGGAATTCATTATCCGCAACCGGTGCATCTGCAAAAGGCGTATGCGGAACTCGGCTGCGGGCTAGGCAGCTTGCCTTACACAGAACGAGCCTGCGCGCGGACCCTGAGTATGCCGTTGTATCCTGAAATGGAAAGAAAACAGGTTGAGTATGCGGCCTCCGCGCTTGCCCAGATCGTGGGGACAAAGTAGGGCATCCCGGCGATTCAACTGAGTTAGCAGCCGGTCATGTCGTTTTGTGACATCCGCAAAGCATGAAAGAACCCCTCACCCACCACGACGGGAAGCACTGCTTCCCGTCGTGAGCCGGGTGAGGGATCTTGGCCGAACTTTTTCGGAGCAGTCGGTCATGTCGCTTTGCGACACCCGCGAAGCATGAAAATAAAGCGTAGGGGCGCAGCAAGCAGCGCCCCTACGGTGGGCATCGCAAGCCATTTGTTCTCAATATCACGTTCGCCTATTTTCGAAGCGGATTGCTGAAAGAATCTTTTGAGCTGTCATTCTGAGCGAAGCGAAGAATCTGCTTCTGATTTAATCGACGACTTGCGGGATTCTTCGTCCGTCTCCGCAGCGATCTCCTCAGAGTGACACGTTCGCGGGATGGATAGAGCTGAGGTGGCACGATGTTTCTTTACTATATCTTGATATTCATGCTGCCGATGCCAGACCATCCGTTGTGGGCGCGGACGGTTGGCCCGTTCACCGTGCTGAAGCTTGTCGGAATGGCATGCTTGGTTGCCGCTGTGGTTTACATCGGTGTGAAGGGTACCCTGCCGCGGTTCTTCCGCGTAAAAGCAGCCCGGTGGTATCTGATTTTTTTTTTAGTGTCCCTGATATCTTATGTGACGCATGCGGGAGACATTACTATTGATCAGGGCCTTTTGACGAACCTGCTGGCAGTGTTGGTTCTTTTTGTCGTGACCGTCGTGATGGTTGATTCGGTGCATCGGCTCAGGCGCGTCGCGCTGATATCAATGGGGGCCGTAACGATTGGGTCGCTCTACGTTATCCGCCAATGGCTCACCTTCCATACTGTCTACAGCGACTTCCGGTCTTGGGGAGGAGTGGCCGGAGACCCTAACTACTATGCCATCACCGTCGTGCTGTGGCTCCCCACGATGCTTTACTGGCTGGTTCACAAGCGGGCAAGGTGGGAACGGCTCTTCTTGCTGGGCTGCGTTGGGATCACCATGATCGCATTCACCATGGCGGCTTCGCGCGGTGGATTCCTTGGCTTGATTGGGAGCCTGCTCTTTTTTGTCTGGCGGTCGCGGAGGCGCACACGCAATTTTATTCTCGTGGGCTTACTTTTGATTCCGCTCTTCTTGATACCCGGCGCCTCTCCCGGAAACCGCCTATTGCACCCCACTCACAGTGATACAGATTCTTCAGAAAACCGGGTTGACCTCTGGTCTTCCGGCATGCACGAGTTCCGTAATCATGTCTTGTTTGGTGTGGGCTGGGGGCATTTCCAACCCCAGATTATGGAACACGGAGTGCTCACGAAGCTACCCTTTCGTGTGGCGCACAACACGTACATTGACATTGCTGCGCAGATGGGGCTGACCGGGCTGATCCCGTTTCTGGTAATGCTGGTTGCCGGTTTTCGAGGTTTTGGGGCGGTCGCCCGCAGGACGCTCAACACGGGGCCGCCTGAGTTGCATCAGACGGCATTTGGCCTACAGGCTGGGCTTCTAGGTTATGCGATCGCCACATTCTTCCTTTCCACTTGGTGGCAGCAAGTCTTTTGGCTTAGCGTCTTCTTGTCTATATCTGCGCTACTCATTGAGCGTTCGCTCACCAGCGTGCCGGTGAAACCGGACGCAAGTCAACCTGTGGAACCCGCTTGGAAACAGCAACTCCAGGGCGTCCGTTGATGCCACCCCCGCATTCACAAACCAAGCGGACCCTTCGTGATCTGCTTAACACACCCCAATTCACCTTGGTCAGGGTGCTCTCCATTCAGACCAACGTCGCCACATTATCAGGACGCAAGGTCTCACTTTATGAAAACAACTGCGTTCAAGCGCCAACTGCTAAATTTCTGCACCTGAAAATGATGTCCTTGAGGCATGACATTGTTGTCCCATTGCATTCCGTGATCGGCAACTGAAACGATTCGTCATGGCGTGTAAGGGCTCGAAACGGCCTAACTGCTGGGCGCCTCGGCGGACAGCAAAAGGCTAAATCACGACGTCGATAGCAAACGGGAATATGCTAACAATGACGGCCACCATGGGGAAAGCGCGATGCTGATGGGATCCAAGGCTCGTGGCGCAGAAGGCTTGGCGGCAGTGCCGGCGCACCAGCGGGACCGCATCGTTACCGGGATGCGATGGACTTTCTGGCTGTCAGCTTTGTCCGCGCCCTTCGGATATGGCACAAGCGCGCTCCTCGCGCGTACAGGCCCCGAGGTCATCGGGACATACGGGCTGCTCATGGTGTACATCACGCTGATTTCGTCCATTTTCTACCTGGGCGGCGACGCGGTGGTGGTGAAGTATGTGCCGGAGATCCAGCCCGAACGCCGCCCTGCGTTTCTAGTCTCGTATTTGCTTGTGATCTCTCTGGGATTGCTGCCATGGCTGGCAATCGCCGCGTTTTGGCCGCATGGTTTGCATTATCTCTTCGGCGCCCAGGGCGGCGTTTCGTTTCAGTTCATAGTTCTCTGTCTGTCGCCCATTTACATTGTGTTCTCTCTCGTGGCAGCCGCCCTCAAGGGAATGCTCGAAATGGCTTGGGCGCAAGCGCTGGTGCGCATCGTCACCGTGGGCTCATTCTTGTTGTATGCCATTTTGTTTTTCTTCGGGCATGGGCTGCTTGAAACGTACTACACCGAGCTCATCTGGGGGATCTACCTTGGCCTTGTTGCCCTCGGCGCGATCGTGGGCTTCCACCAACTGCGGAAATCGGAGGGTTGGCGATCATCCTGGCGCCGCCTCAATTTTTTTGTGCCCCCTGGCTTCTGGCGTTACGTATTCTCCTTGGAGCAATCCAGCGCGCTCGGCTTTTTGATGGCGCGGCTGGACTTCATCTTGGTGTTAAACTTCGCGGGCTTGGCTCTTCTGGGCAAATATGTGGCGATCTATGCGGTGGCCCAGGGCATTCAAGTCGTCAACAAGTACTTTGTAGACGCCCTCCTGCCGTCGCTGACGAACGTTCTCGCCACCCGTAATCTCAACGCAGCCTCGCAGATTTATTCAGTAAATTTGCGCATTCTGTTCGTTGCAAATATGATGCTTACCTGCGCTCTGATGTTCTTTATTGGACCTATCGTGTTACTGATGGGTCACGCGTATGTCTCGATCACCGGGCTGTTTGTTTTGATGGTCCTATTTTTCGGACTTGCGGCTCCAGGGGCGGTTGGCAGCACTGCGCTGACCAGCGTAGGAATGCAACAGCGTACCGTATGGGTGAACTTGGGGCAAGTCGCCCTGTTCATTGTTCTTTTTCTCAGCTTGTGGCCTCGCTGGCATCTACTGGGCGCAATACTGGCGCAGGGAATCTCCATTTTGATTTCGTACATTATTCTACTGGCGGTTGCAAGGTTCAGCGTCCCATTCAAGTTTTCTGCCGCGAAAGATTACGTCATCTTCTTGCTGGTGGGCGGGCTGGCTGGAGCGATTGCACTTTTTCTAGGCCCTCTACCATTGCCCATTGCGGCGGTGGCATGGATTATTGCGGTCGGTGCATTCTTGTTGCTTGCAGGCTACCGGCTTGGCGAGGCCAAAATGCTGGTTGTATTTTTTCTGCCGGCCAAACGGGCTCAGCGTTAACTGTGCTTAGCATTCATCCTGATGATTATTTACGCCTGCCGGAAGGGCGGGGTTTCAACCCCGCCCTTATAGTTTAGAAGTCCAGCGCCGAATAACTCTGCTTATTTCTGTAACCAAGCGCTTGCCGAGGCCGCTACTTCCCGGCAACAATCTGGCGCAAAGCGTCCAGGTTTGCTTGCCTCACACTGTCGAGGAAGTCTCCATAATCGGCCGCTTCGCCCCCGGTCTTGAAACCCCACGAGTCCGCGCCAATCGCGATTGTTGATGCCTTCCCATCATACGCATTATCTCCGTTTGTGATAAGGCCCCAGTTAGTGTTCTGGGTATGGTCGTCGTAGACGTCCCACCAATCGATGCCGAGTATGTAATGATCTCCGTTCGATCCTTGGGCGCTAAGAAACTGGGGGATGTCTACGGTTGAATAGTGCTGTCCGCGCGCCCCTTGCGTGGGGAAATTATATAGGCCATAGGCCGGCGCTAGGCCACTGAGTGTCGAGTCGGGGTTGGCTGTTACCGAGTACCAGATGAAGGCAGGCTTTCCGATCAGATCATAACTCCGATTGTTATCCCTCATGCTGGCCGCCATCGGGCCGAATGCGGGATCGTAGTTGTACTGGAATACATCAATTCCTCCGTCAGAAAGGCCCTGCAACACCTGGTCTCTTGCCTTTGCGCCGTAATTGTTGATCGCTGCCGGGCCGAAGATCAAATGGTTTTTGTCCACAGCCCGGATGGCGGTCACGGCGACAGTCGCATACTCTTTAACAAATTGATATAGAAAGGCATTTAGATCTGTCTGTACCCCGGCCGAAGCGCTTCTACATTTACTTAGGCACACATTTCCGAAGGCGGTGCGTGTTCCATTGAGGGTGTAAGGGTCATTTCCCATCCAGTGTGTGTGCCGTCCGTCCTCATCAATAACGCCCGTGCCTGTTCCATACCCACCTGCATCTTCGAACGACGTATAAAAGCCGCCTGTCCCCCACGCTGAGTTCAGCGCCGCGATGCTGCTGTATTTCTGCTTCAGGAAGTTGACCCACGCATATTTACTATAGAGCGTCGGGTCAATCCAGGCAACGCCTTTGGGGTTTTCCGCAGTCGTGTATTGGAATTGCGCCGTCGCCACCAGAAACGCAGGGTTCGGGTAGTTGTTTACAGGCGCGTTCCCTCCGGACTTAAAGCCAAACAAATCATCTGCGTCGTCTGTTGTGATTCCCAGAATCCATGACTTGTCGGCAAACCCGCCGGTATACTGCTGCATCCAGTAGGCCACTTCATTATTGTACGCAGTCGTAAACTTGGGATCATACACGTCCGGAAGCGGACCTTTCCAGCCCGTCCAAGTGGTTTTAGGAACGCCCATTGAGATGCTCTTCACCGCCTCGGGCAGGCTGGCGGCAGGGGACGTCGGATTAAACAGCGCATCCTGAGCGGTATCAATAATCATGATAACTGGCATCCGAGGCGAGTCATATCGGGTGTAACCATGTGCCCCGATCGGTGTATCACACGTGCTGGTGAACTCCCCCAGTGCATTGAATCCCCATGAAAGCAGCCTTTCATTCAAATGCGTTGCCCATCCGCTTAGATTCACCGAGGAATTCAGACCACTGGGGCACGCGGAGTAGACTGAGAACAGCCAAAAGGCGTTCCCCAGCGGATCCACGAACGTCCAACGGTTTCCGAACTTTTCCACGCGGAAAAATCCTGTCCCGCCGTGCGGCGAGGGCATGTTGACCAGGCCTCCATACT
>JBOGJX010000022.1:0-19967 GCA_050745285.1 Terriglobia bacterium | reverse complement strand
AGGCAAGCTCTCGGCGGGATTAAAACCCCGCCCTTCAGGAGCACGCAAAAGACTGCTTCAGCAACCTGCTCCGAAACGCCAGCCTGGAAATCAGTAATATTTATACACGGAGTGTAATATTATGCAGAAACGCATTCTGGCGGTCGCTATTCTTCTGACGGTCCTCTCTCCCGCCCTGGCTCAATTCCCGCGCCATCCAGCCGCAGTCATTTCACAAAAGAGGGCGGCCTTCCGCCCGCCCGCCGTGCCACTGGTAGCCGTCGACCCATACTTCAGTATCTGGTCGTTCGCCGACCATCTTACTTATGACACCACACGGCATTGGACCGGCACGCCCATGGCGATGCAGAGCCTCGTGCGCGTGGACGGCAAAACTTATCGCATCATGGGCAAAAACCCGTCGGATGTGCAACCAGCGCGCCAAATAAGCCTGCAAGTCTTTCCCACGCGCACGGTGTATAAATCCGAAGCCGGTGGCGTGGGCATCAACCTTACGTTTCTCACGCCCGATCTTCCTCACGACCTCGATATACTCTCGCGCCCCGTTACCTATCTCACCTGGACTGCGAAATCGCTTGACGGCAGGCCGCACGCCGTCTCGATTTTTTATGACAACTCCGCTGAGTTGGTGGTGAATACGCCGGACGAATTGGTTACCTGGTCCAGCGAAAAGAAAGCCGGTTTGAGCGTCCTCAAAATGGGGACGGTCGCACAGCCTATCCTTTCCAAGGCTGGAGACCGCATCCGCATCGACTGGGGCTATCTCTATGCTGCGGCGCCAAGAAATGAAGCGGTGCATGGGGCGGCGTTAACCGCGCGGGAAGTTATTCGCAGTTTCACATCGAAGGGCAGCATTCCTGATGGTGTTTCGAACATTAGTCCCCCAGTAGCCGCGACCGGCCACGCGCCGGTGATGGCGTTCGCATTCAACCTCGGCAGCGTAGGAGCGCGGCCTGTCTCGCGCCATCTCATCCTTGCTTATGACGAAATTTATCCCATCGAGTATTTTCACCAGCGGCTCAAGCCATGGTGGCAGCACGGGGGCGCGACAATCGACGACCTTCTTGACAGCGCCGAGCATGACTACCCGCAACTCGCCGCGCGATCACAAACTTTCGATCAAAAACTCATGGCGGACCTCACGCGCTCCGGTGGCCCAGAATATGCACAAGTGGCGGCGCTTGCCTATCGCCAGGCATTCGCTGCGAACAAGCTCGCTATCGGGCCGCACGGCGAGCCGCTGATGTTTCTGAAGGAAATTTCCAGTTGTGGCTGCGCGCAAACCGCGGACGTGATTTATCCCGAGTCGCCCATTCTACTTCTGGTAAATCCCAAACTGCTGGAATATTCGCTTGTTCCTCTCCTCGATTATGCTCAGTCTGGCAAATGGCCGTATCCTTACGCGCCGCACGATCTCGGCACGTATCCCATTGACAACGCGCGCGTGCCGTCGCAAATGGAGAGCATGCCCGTTGAAGAGACTGGGAACATGCTGCTCATGATCGCCGGAATCGCCAAGGCGGAGGGCAGCGCTTCGTTTGCTGCCAGGTATTGGCCGCTGCTAACCCAGTGGGCGGATTATCTAAAGAAGAATGGCCTCGACCCGGGCAACCAGCTATGCACGGATGACTTCACCGGCTTGCTCGCGCACAACGCCAATCTCTCTTTGAAGGCGGTTGAAGCATTGGGTAGCTATGCGATGCTGGCAAACATGCTCGGCAAGAAACAGGAGGCCGGCGCTTACCGGGCAACGGCGCGGGATTATGCCGGCAAATGGATGAAGCTGGCAAACGATGGCAATCATACGCGGCTGGCTTATGACCGGCCCGGCACCTGGAGCCAGAAATACAACCTGGTGTGGGACCGCGTGCTTGGGATCAACCTGTTCCCCCCGTCGCTCGCGCGCAACGAGCTTGCTTACTACAAGGCTCACGCCACGCACTTTGGCTTCCCGCTCGATAGCCGCTCCGCCTTCACGAAGCTCGATTGGGAATCTTGGTCCGCAACCCTAGCCGGATCGGACGCAGAGTTCCGCTCGCTCTTCTCGGGCCTGTATAACTTCGCCAATCAGACTCCAACCCGCGTGCCGTTGAGCGACTGGTACTGGACTGTGGACGGCTCGCAAACCGGATTCCAGGCGCGCCCCGTGGTCGGCGGCATTTACATGAAGATGCTTGCCAACCCGGCAATCTGGATACGCTGGGCCAGCGGGAAAGAGTAAGCAATAGTGCCGGGCTCTTGATATTATGATGAATTCACGGCATGATTGGTCCGGGAGAACAGATGCAGTCTCTAACCGCACTTGAATTGTGTGCTGGCGCCGGTGGTCAGGCGCTGGGCTTCGAGCAAGCTGGAATTGCGCATTGCGGCCTGGTTGAAATCAATCATCATGCCTGCACCACTTTGCGTTTTAACCGCCCCTCTTGGGATGTTGTACAAACGGACTTGAATCAATTTTCCCCTTCGACCTACCGGCACGCTGACATTGTTTCGGCGGGTCTACCGTGCCCTCCGTTCTCCGTTGCCGGCAAACAGCTCGGCAAAAATGATGAACGCAATCTCTTTCCCGCCGCCATCCGCATCGTGGATGAGGTGCGTCCCAAGGCCGTGATGATTGAAAACGTCCGCGGCATCCTCGACGCAGTGTTCGAGGATTACCGGAAGTATATTGGCGGCGAATTACGGAAGATGGGTTATATCACCGATTGGAAGCTCCTGAACGCGTGTGATTTTGGCGTGCCACAATTGCGGCCGAGAGTTGTCTTTGTTGCAATTCAGAAGAGATTTTCGGATGCTTTTTCGTGGCCGGAGTCTAATCAGGAAAAACCTTATACTGTGGGTGACACACTTTATGACCTTATCTCTTCCCAACGCTGGAAAGCGGCAAAGCTGTGGCGGGACCGGGCAAACGAGATTGCGCCAACGATAGTGGGGGGAAGTCTTAAACACGGAGGGCCAGATCTTGGGCCCACGCGAGCGCGGAAGGCATGGGCTACGCTCGGGGTTGATGGTCTCGGCATCGCAGATCAGCCTCCGCCAACAGACTTCGTGGGAATGCCTAGATTAACTGTCCGCATGGTTGCCCGGCTGCAAGGCTTCCCGGATGACTGGCAATTCGCGGGCACTAAGACGGCTGCGTACAGGCAAGTGGGTAACGCATTCCCCCCCCCTGTGGCCCGAGCCGTGGCTGCAAGAATCAAGGCCTGTTTGGAAACCCGCCACCGAATCGCCATAGCTGGATGAGCACCGACATGTCAGAACATCGCGGAGCAGGAGCCAGATCAAAGCTGCGCGCGCATTTCATGCAGAATATCGGCCGTGTCATGAACGCCAAGGAGCTTCGACGTGTTGCCGGTGGTACAAGTGAGTGGGCCCGGCGAGTTCGCGAGCTAAGACTGGAAGAGGGCTATCACATCCTCACGCACAATGACCGCAGCGACCTGAAACCGGGTCAGTATCTTCTGCTGGATCCGAAACCCTCCCCCGCCTTCGGAAGAGCGATCTCAAAGGAACTCCGCGCCCTGGTACTTGACCGGAACGGCTTCACTTGCCAGATGTGCGGCGCTGTGGCTGGCGAACCCCATCCATACGATCCGTCCCGCCAGACCCGCCTTCACATTGGCCATATTATCGACAAGACGATGAATGGCGTGGATGATCCAAGCAACCTTCGGGCTATCTGCTCTGTGTGTAATGAGGGCGCAAAGAACCTTACGCTGGACCGGCCATCGTTGAGAAAGCTGCTGATTCAAGTCCGGCGGGCGACCAGTGCTGACCAACTTGAGGTTCTGAAGTGGCTTGCAAAGAAGTTTCCATCTCAGACCCGTGAATTAGCCAAGGAGGGCATTGCGTAACCCTGACGTGGATACGATCTCGCGCCCGCGCCGCAGCGCGAACATGCGGCGGATTAAAAGCAAAGACACCAAACCGGAAATGGCCGTCCGCAGATTGATTCACGGCCTGGGGTATCGTTACCGCCTTCACTGCCATGACCTGCCTGGAAAGCCTGACCTTGCTTTTGCCAACAGGCGCAAAGCTATCTTCGTTCACGGGTGTTTCTGGCATCAACACGGGTCGTGTGTTGATTCTCACATTCCCAAATCCAGGCGCGCCTACTGGGTTCCAAAGCTTCAGAACAATAGAAAACGAGATATTGAGAATTACCACAGGCTGCGAGACCTGAAATGGAAATATCTCGTGTTATGGGAATGCGAGATGGAAAATCCAAAAAGTTTGAAGAAGAAAATTGAAAAATTTCTTAGCCCGTAGCGGCGGCACCCGAAATCATCCGGCAACGTTCAATTCTTCCACCCGTCACCTACCACTCTCTTTCCCGCCCCAGCACAGGCTGATGCGACCGCTGGCCGGCTCACACCTTAACGGTCCGCAATTCCGGAATGTTTTCCTGAGCAATCAGCTCGCCCGGCGAATTTCCTCACGAATGACACGCCGTAAAATCTTTTCGATTGGTTCTTCAACCCTCTCGATGTGGCTTCGCAACGCGGCGTTGATGAGGGTTTGATAGTTGCCGCCGCCCGTTTCGTCGGCCTGTTTTCGGAACCAGGCCAACACGTCATCGTCCAGGCGGATCGTTATTCTGGTCTTACCCTTGGGAACCCGGAACACCGGGCCCCGTTTCGCCTTACTGAAGTCGTATTCATGTTTCATCGTGGTCCTCATATTTGATCACTTTTCATTGACGCCCCAGCGCAGGCTGATGCGCTCGATGGCGTCGATCATGTTTTCGACCTCGGCGAGGCCGGGCGCGCCCTCCGGCCCTTCCGGGTGAACGGCCTGGTTCCGCACGCTCCAGATTCGCCGCAGGGCGGTTTTCTCTTCGAGTGAGATGCGGCCGTCCTGCGCGAGCAGGCTGATCAGCATGTCTGCCCAGCCCTTCTGGCGGACGCTGAGATGCGGATGAAATCGCTGTGCCGCGCACCTCAGCAGGCGCTCGTGCTCTTCGCCGGCGATTTTCCCCGCGAGCTTTGGGTCTTCTTCCGCGAGCAGGCGCGCGAGCTCGAGCGGGCCATAGCGCTGCATGAAGGGGCGCAGCACCTGACCCAGCCGCCGGCGTTGAATCCAGATATCCGAATCGAAAGCCGTGCGCGCGGCTTCCGAGCTGCCATTCGGACTGTTGCTGATCTGATAGAAGGACCACAGCGCCATTTCCGTCTCGGCCACCGAGCTCATACGGAAGTGTTTTTGCCATTCGCCAAGCTCCTGGCAAAAAGCGATATAAAGGTCCAGCGCGCCCGGCCGCTGCACTTGCAGGATGTTGGCCACCGATCCGCTGAAAATGGCAAAGTTTCCGGGATACGCGAGGCGCAGGATCAGTGAGACTAACCCCAGGTTGTGAAGCACGCGCAGAAGGTTCTGCGCGAGATCACTGCCCAGTCCATTGAGCGGCGCCAGGCGGAGGCGCTCCTGCTTCAAGACTTGGTCCAGTTGCTTCGTGTCAGGGCGGGGCCACACGCGCGCATACGGCGATTGCGCGGGATCAAACAACGGCATGACGTGCCCAACGGAGAGCCAGTTTGAATCCTTGTGAAGGTAGGCAAAATTCTTCTCCAAATTGCGGAAGTCGTAGGCACGGCCAAATACGGCCCGGCTGACTTCGGGAAAACGCTCGCGGAAGATTTGCAGGTTGAACCCAGCCATAGGCTCATCCGTGAAATTCAGGAAGGTTGCATCCTCTCGGAAAAACTTGCCATGGATGATTCATAAATTTAGGCGCGACGACCGGACAGGCACGGTTTTAGAGACTGTGTGACAACCGCGGTGTTTGCGTTGTCGCAAGGAATCTCATAAATCCTCTTCGGTGTCGCGATCCTCCGTGCGTTTGAGGCGAAGGGTGGCAATCCGGCGCGGCCGGAGGAATCCGCGCAGCCGGTCGCGCCAAGGCTTCGGCCATGCTCCCGCCTTTAGGACCTCCGTGACGCGGCGGCCGCTGAGATCACTTACTTCATCCCACTTTCCAATGGATCGCACAAACCGCTCCGCCTCGATACGCTCAGCTTCATCGTGAGCAGGGAGGGTCATCTGCTCGCGCTCCGAAATTGAGACGCGCAGTCCGTTTCCCTGCACCACCCGCGTCCGCCGCTCATGCGCGAACCGCAGAATTCTCTCGCGCAAATCTTGCAGCCGCCGTTCGAGGCGCTCAGACTGCGACTTGACCTCGGCAAACTCGTTCACCAGTTTCACGCCCGCGTCTTTCGCCATTTGCGCGGGCGGCATCGACTCGATTTCGACCACGTGATTCCATAAGGGGCACTCCGGCCGGTATTCACACCAGTCGCAAAGGCGGCTCTTCACAGGCGGAAAATCAGACGTGGCGCCGATGCGCTCGATTAACTGGATGGTCCTTTGCCGGAGATCTTGAATCTGCTCCGGCGTGCGCCGGGAGACCAGGGTTGCATCGAGGCCGACGTAGTGCCAGATCAGGTCCACGCCCTCAACGTCCCGCCAGCGCGCCTCCACGCCACTCTGATAGAGCGCCAACTGGCGGTCGCGGTCGGCCATTGCCTGGTCCGGCAAGTGGCCGCCGGTCTTGTAATCATGAATCTCGTATGTTCCATCCGCGCGGCGCCCTAAGCGGTCAACGTAGCCTTGAAACTTGTACTGACCCTCCGAATCAAGCGGGAACACCAGGTGCATCTCCGTGCTTAGAGTCCGGCTCTGATTGAATGGACGATACCTCCGGTAGTAGTTGCTGATGCAACGCGCCCCATAGTCCCGGTAATTTTCTTCGGTGAGTCCTTCGCGCACCATTTTGATTCCCGAATTCCAACCTCTCTGCCAGGAATCGTGGTAATACCCGAGCAGATCCTCCACGGAGTTCAGCTTTTCGTATTTCAGGTCGTCATAGAGCCTCTCCAATGTTTCGTGCACCAGCGACCCGGTGAAAGCCTCCACACCTTTTTCCTCGGGCCTTCTCACCCGGTCGATATAGTGGAATTTGTACTTCTGCGGGCACTGCTCGAACATGGAAAGCTGCGAATGCGAATAGATTGGCATGGAAGATTCCCCTAACCCTGGATTATTCGCGAAGTTCGATTTGCAGTCAGGAGGTCATGGCCGGCGCATCTATGAAGAACGGCCATGCCGTCCTGACGACAATGGCATCCGATTCCTGAACAGTCCGCGGCCAAACCCGTCAGAAAATGCTTGATGAGTATAATGGCGTTCAGGCCGTGAGAAAACCCCCTGTCAGACTGTTGCAGGTTGCTGGCAGGGCCGGGCGT
The DNA here is from genome assembly GCA_050745285.1 of Terriglobia bacterium. Classification (GTDB taxonomy): domain Bacteria; phylum Acidobacteriota; class Terriglobia; order UBA7540; family UBA7540; genus RH2-MAG17b. The sequence continues at coordinate 12,726 of JBOGJX010000022.1, read as the reverse complement.
TTCCCTGCGAGGTTTAGGCTACATGAATAGCCTAATCCCGTCAAGGTTTTTTGTCGGTGGCCTAGGCACGCCCCTGCTTCGCCATGGTCAGATTTCCGGTTGAATTCAGCCGGTATATGGCTGAAATTCACCAACAGGCGCGGCCACCCCCGCTATTGATAGCTTAGCAAAGAGACTAACCCATTGATCTAGCAGGGGATATTTAGATGGCCCCGGGCTGGCGCTTGGCCCATCGCGTGCTCTATCTCAAGCCAGAGGTTTTAAGCGGAATGATGCGGATGGCTCGGAGGTGCAGCATGAAAAACCGGAAATGGATGCCGATTCTCATGATGGCAATGGCTCTTGCCGCGGTGACGGAACTACAAGCGCAAGTGAATCCTTCCCCTGGGGTGGCGCGCGTTAGCCTGATCAATGGAGACGTTTCGACCGCGCGAGGCGACTCGGGCGAGTGGGCGGCGGCTACAATCAACGCGCCACTCGTTACCGGGGACAAGCTCTCAACCGGCGCAAACTCGCGCGCCGAGGTGCAATTGGACTACGCGGACATCGTGCGCCTCGCGCCATCCACCGAGGCGGACATCGCCAACCTCGCGACCACGCAGATTCAGGTGCAGGTCGCGCAGGGGCTGGTGGACTTCACCGTTCTCAAGGGAGCTGACGCGCAAGTGGAGATTGATACGCCCAACGTGGCTGTGCACCCTCAAGGGCCGGGCGTTTACCGGATCGAGGTCGACTCCCAATCCGAAACACGTGTCACCGTCCGGAAGGGACAGGCGCAAGTCTCAACGCCCCAAGGCAGCACGAATCTGGACAGCGGCAAGACGATGGTGGCGGAAGGCGCCAGCAACCCGCAATACCAGATCACGGACGCCTCGGGCAAGGACGATTGGGACCACTGGAACGACCAGCGCAATCACGTGATCGAAAACGCGCAAAACTGGCAACACGACAACCGCTACTACACCGGCGCCGCGGACCTGGACGCCTATGGCCGCTGGCAATACGTACCCGGCTACGACTGGTGCTGGACGCCCGCAATCGATGCCGGCTGGGTCCCCTACAGCGTCGGACGCTGGGTTTGGGAGCCTTATTATGGATGGACTTGGGTTTCCGGCGAACCGTGGGGCTGGGCACCCTATCACTACGGCCGCTGGTTCTCCTACGGCGGCTCCTGGATGTGGTGGCCCGGACCGGTTAGCCCTTATTACCGCCCGGTGTGGGCGCCGGCCTACGTCTCGTTCTTCGGCTTTGGCGTGGGCGGATTTCACGTCGGCCTGGGATTCGGCTTTGGCAGGGTTGGGTGGCTGCCAGTAGGTCCGTGTGATCCATTCTTCCCCTGGTATGGGCGCGGCTACAGGGGCGGCTACGGGCGCGGCGGCTTCGGATATAACCGGGTCAACGTGACGAATATCACCAACATCACGAACATCAACGATATCCGGAACATCACAAATAACAGGGCCCTGCCTTACGTTCAGCCGCTGGCTGGGCGCGGGCGGCCCATTTACTCGAACTATCAATCGGCGTTCAGGAATGTCAACGTACGGAGGGCCATCGTCACGGTGCCCGCCGAGCGCTTCGGAACGGGCGCCGTCCGGCAGGCCGGAACTAATCGGGTGAGCGCCGCTCAATTCCGCCAGGCTTCGCTGGTCTCTGGGCATGTGCCTGTGGTGCCGACACGAGCCAGCTTGAGCGCGAGCAACCGGCCGGCCAATCGCGCTTCCCTGCCCCCGGCAACGGTCAATAATCGGCGGTTCTTCACCATGCATCACCCGCCGGCTGGTCCCGAGCCCTTCAATCAACAGGCGGCGAGGGTCGAGCGGATGGTCCAGACGAATCATGCCAGCACTGGCGGGCGCGTCAATGCCACGGGGCGACTCAACAACACCATACAGAGCAATACCCAAGGGCGATTCAACTCCGCCGCGCCGCGCAATACCCAGCAGCACGTCTCTACTGCGGGTCCGGCGGCTACACGCCAGGAAGCCAACATGCCAGCGCGCGGCAGTTCCCTTGGCAACCGGCCGGCAGTTCAATCACCGGCGAGTAACGGCTGGCGGCGCTTTGGAACGCCAACTCCGGCTAGGTCTCCGGCAGGCTTGGAGCACACCAACCCGGCGCGCCCATCTAACAACACGCGGCAGTCCGCGGCTCGCAGTTCGTTCTACAATAACGACAGCCGCGTATTTAATACTTCCAGGCAAACCGCGCGGCCGGCCGCTTCCTCGCAGCCCGCGGCGCGGCCGGGATGGCGGACGTTTTCGAGTCCGTCAAGCAACGCGGATATTCGTTCCCACTCCAATAACGTAGGCCGAATTGCCAATCCTGGCAGTTCTGGCGCGCCGGGAGTGCGCACCTCCGGCCAGAACTCCCCGGCATCCAGCCAGAACCGGGGAGGCTGGCAGCGGTTCAGCTCCCGCCCGTCACCCGCGCCTGGTGGCAGCGCCATTCCCCGCGCTCAGAACCAGGAAAATACCCGGCGCAGCTTCTCTCAACCCAGTGGGAGAAGCTACACCAGCGGCGGCCAGAAGCCCGCGATGGAATTAAACCGGCCCATCGTGACGGGCCGATCCTCCGGGAACTCAAGCTATCGTGGCTCGTGGGAACGTGGGTATAGCCCGGCGCCCCCCCGCAGCCGCAGCTACAGTGCCCCGCGTGGCAGCAACCCCCCTCGCGGCGGTGGCGGTGGATACCACCCTAGCAGTTCAGGCGGCGGATACCACGGGGGCGGTGGAGGTGGCTATCACGGGGGCGGCGGTGCCTCCCGCGCCGGTGGTGGGGGCTCGCGCGGCAGGCGATAAGGGGTAGTCCGAAATATTTTGAAGGACTTTTTACGGCGGCCTCGATGCAACGGGGCCGCCGTTTTGCGCGAAGACGCGCGAGCGGACGAACCCGAGGATGAGAACCAAAGCAGTGCCAGTAGCAGAATGGCAGCCAGAAATTGTTTCATTTCCCCCCTCGGATCAGACCTGCCGGGCGAAAGCGGTTGCATCCACAGATTTCGCAGATTGTGTCCCCGCTTCCTGAATCGACGTAATCTGGGGCATTCGCGTAGTCTGCGGATCGGAAGCGGTCATCCCGAAGCGCCTTTTGAAATCTCGTGCAAAGCTGGAAGCGTGGTGATACCCCACGGAATAGGCCACCTGCTTGACGCTCAAATGATCTTGGCCCAATAATTCCGCAGCCTGCTCGAGCCGCACGCCCCGAAGGCAGGCCTTCATGGTGACTCTGGTCTCCTTCTTGAAGAGAAACTCAAAATGCGACCGGCTGAGGGCGACTCTTGCCGCCAGCACTCGAACAGTCAGAGGTTTCTGATATTCATTTTCGATGATCTTCCACGCCGCTTCGATCCTCTTGTCCATGATCCCCCCAAATCGCATGCCCACGAAAACGTGTCATCCGTGCCTTCTACCGCGTACCTCGCAAAAAGCAGTGATGGCCGCCGGGCTCTAGCCCATAGGGCATGCGCTAGTCCACGGGAAGCTCTTCGTAGTGTTCTGTGATTCCATAATCTAAAAGGAACTTCTTCCAGGAGCTCAATGGATAGACGCCGAGGCGGCTTCTGACGACAATACACAGTTGTGCCACTGCTTGTAAGTCAGGCGGTATTTCTCCTCCTTTGAGCGAGCATCGTCGACCTGTTGCAACACGTCAGAGCAGGCCAAGGCCGGATCGAACCCCTCGTAATGCCTGCTGAGGACTCTTATGTCCCAAGTCTGGTAAAATGCAAACCTCGTCTCTTCCAGCCACAGGCTAAAAGCGAAATTGGCTGCCAAGTACTGAACAACAGGGCCCAACGCCTGGGGGTAATTCATATGCCGCAAACTCGCCAACTCCTGTTTGCCTTTCTCCAGATTCTTGCGGGCGCGGACATAAAAATCGTGCCTCACCATCTTATTGGCCCGCCAAGGATCGCCGTTCGTACCCCACTCAAGCTGCGGCGCGAAGAAAACTTTGTCCAGGGCGCCCGACCGATTTGAGCGGCCAGAGGAAAACGGCCCTGCGATTCCTTCTTCCGTGTACGGGGAGAACATGAGAAGCCGTTTAACCTCCCCTTCTGATATGACGGAGTTATCGAACGTTAGCCTATACTCCGCCCAGCCGCTGTTCGCAACAACTGTTGTGGTCCTCGCCCTAATGCCCTCCGGACAAACGAGCGCCAACGCCAGAACTGCGGTCGCAGCCAACTCCCGCGCACGCATCCGCCTTCTCAGTTTTAGCCGATTACCGCCGCAGTCATCAGTGTGCACGGTCGCTTCAGTCCAGCCCATCCGAATCGTCGTACCAGGTGCTCGGATCATCAAAGTGGCTATTGTCGCAAGGCAGCGTAAAGTTGATTATTGATCCGTTGAGTCGCGCCGAGATGTGAGTATGCGGACCACTGGTGCATCCGGAGATGTCGATGGTCCCGATCTGATCCCCGGTATTGACGGTCTGCCCTACAGAGAGCTTGGTCAGCGGAGTGACGTGGACATACCGGGTTACGAGGGATCCATCGCTGCTCTTAATCTCAATGTAGTTCGCGTGGAACCCCTGCCCGGCACACTGAGATACCGGCTCATTGACGTGACTGTAACCGCTTTGGATCACAAGGACTGTTCCACCTTCCGCGGCATACACGGGGGAGCCGACGGCTAAGCCGTTTGCGGTTGTATCCTGTGCACGGTGCTTGGCACCAGTCGACTTATTAATCACGGCATCAAACGGCGTGCTGACGCGGCAACCGCTGGAACGGGCCGCTGGGATAGGTGTGCTTGCTAGCTGTGAAGCTTGCGACGTCTGCCTCGCCCCTACCTTCCATCTTCTGTTTGCTGGGGCAGTAAGCGATGCAATCGCAGATCTGGCCACCAGGGGGTGCGTTGTAAAAGGCGTCGATGTACGTCGTGCCGACAGCAACGCCAGTGGTCCAGCCGCCGCCAGCCTCGGTAACTATCGATGTATTCTCACTATTCCATAATGCCTGGCCCGTTATATCGCTCTGGCCTCCGTACGAATAATATTCGTAGGCATACGCCTGCTGCTCCTGGTTCACGAAGCCGGCGCCTGGGTTTGGACAAATGACAATGCACGTCACGCCGCTGCAGCAAACGCAACAGCCGCAGCACGTCGCGGTGGTCACGTTGAACTCCGCCGCATTCAGGCCGAGATCAATCATACCGTTCAATCCTCACGTGCTGGAGAACGTCACACTGCCTTTGGTGACGCCCGCCGGGAAAGTGTTGCCATTCGCGTCCGGCTGGCTCACGGAAATCAATTGCGCCATATCGATGTTCATCGAGGCGTGGCCTTCCAGATGTACGGAAAGCTGGTATTCACCAGAGCCATCGGCGTAGTGGAAAATCGCCAGGAGGTCTTCCGCTTGACTTGACGGGTTCCATAGGGTAAACATCGTGTCATAGCCGTTGGCAACCGTCCATGCGGGAGCGTCCTTAGCCCAGCTCTGGTTGATCGCCTGCGGTAGCGCAGGAAAGACATGGGTCCCCGTCTGATCGACGCTTCCCGCCGCCATTAAGAGATCTCCGGGCTTACCGTTGTAAGCATAGGTCAAATTCACAAAACCGTTGAAATCTTCCAGCCGCAATTTCGTCAGACGGTCTGCCACATCCACTTGGCGCGTTTCGTGAGGCCCAAGCACTTCTGCTGGCAGCGAAAAAGACCGAGTCTGACCGGTGTTGGCCAGATAAAGAGTTGGAGTGAGGGCAATCGGTTTCTCGGTAGTGTTGCGCAACGTCAGGTAAGGTGTAAAGTGCGTTCCCCCCGGAAAGCCCATCATCGGGTCGGGGTATCCTACCATCACGCCGATGGCTGCCAGAGTCAAGGCGCTTGCGGTGCTCACGGGATGCTCGTCAATATCCTTCTTGTCCATGGAATGGTTAGTGTTGTGTGGCCATATCGGCATGCCGGCCGAGTAGCCTTCACTGTCATTTTCCAGACCGCCCACGGGTATTATCATTACAAGGTTAAGTTCGATAGCGGCGTGTCAGGGCACGGCTTTAGCCGTGCCCAACCAGGATCTAAAAGATCGACGGCTTTAGCCGCTGAGGGCATCAGGGGCTAAAGCCCCAGGGATCAAGGGAAGGCGCACCGTGCGGCATGGCTAAAGCCATGCCCTGACACAGCGGTAACACGACTTAACCCAGTATCGTTATGTCCCCCATGAAGCCCCGTGCCATTGCACGCGCACGCCACCCGCCCCAAGGTCTGAGTCCGGCAAGTCCGCTGTGAGTTCGTTCAGGTCAAGCATTTGGGCTGCGTGAGGAGCGAGGGTCACCCATCGCCGGGAAAGCCTGAACCCATCAGCGCCGATCACTCGCAGGCTCACCTTTACGCCGTTACTCGTTGTATTGGCCACGCTCACGAAGCCGTCCACGCCGGGATCGTGCTTCCACCACAAACCCTCGAGTGTCTGCGTGGTGCGCATACTCTGGCCCATCGCCATCATCATCATCTCAAAACCGTCCGTGAAGATAAGGCTGCGGGGAACGTCGATCATCATGACTTCCCCTGCCACGACTCCCGAAGCCGGATACATGTATTTTAACGCCGCACTCCCGTATTGCGAGGCGTGAGACCTGAAGCCGGCCGGTGCTTGCTGCATGGCCTGGTTTACATTCACGTCCGCCACCGCCGCGGACGCCAAGCTAACCGGCGGAAGGTCATATTCGGTTCCATCCGCCATGAAAAGCGCCGGCGTCACCCGAACGGAGCTTGCCACCATCAGGTTTTTGATGTGAATCGTGGCCTTGAAGTTGTGGTCCACCCGCCAAAGCCCCGCGTAGATGCTTTGCGGCATTGCAGGGGGCATCGGCATGTGCGCTGCCGTTGGAGGCGGCGTCAAATCCGACTGCGCCCGGACGGGAGGGAAGTGGAAGTAAAAAAGTGCGCCGACAATGAGCAGCGCCGAAGCCAACCCGAGGTGGAGTCGTTTGACCTCATACCGTCTCCTTGTGAACGGGAGTTATTAAGCGACTACTCGAATACCAGAGAGTAAACCGTACCCCCCCCTGTCAACAAAAATGAGTTAGCAAAACGTCTGATTTTTGGGCAGCGCATGGCGAGTAGTCCGGCGGCGGGACGCCGCCACGACGATGGAGGATGCCAGTATAATTTGTAATCCTGATACGAAAAGTACGGTCAAGAGGACGGAAGGGCACGGCCAGCGTTTCCAAGAAAAGCGTCCGTGTTGTAAATGCCCTCACCCACCACTTTGTGGTCCTCCCTCTCCTAAAGGGAGAAGGGAGGGAGGTGAGGGGGCGATGCTCACGGCACGGCTAAAGCCGTGCCCTTCCGCTGTATTTTCATAGTTTTGCGGGTGTCGCAAAACGCCATGACCGACTGCCTTGAAAAGTTCGGTCGCAGCGATGGAAGGAAGAAGCCGCAGAGTTTTAAAAGCAAAACTCTTCGCTACAAGTCAGTATTTTGCCTTTTGCCCGCGCTAGAATGTGATGTGCTCACGGCGTCGCGATGGTGTATTCTAGCAAAAAGAGGGCGGCGTTTTATGGGTCAGCATGAGGCAAAATACGTCTGTGTATGTGCCCTCGCGGCCATCCTTTTGGCTTGCGCGGCACGGGCGCAGAGCGCACTGCCTTCTTCCAGGCAACGCTCCTCTGCGCCAGACGTTCAAGTCAAAGCGGCTATCCCCCTTTCAGCCTCGTCCCCCGGGCCTACGACCGTGAGCGGGCTGGTAAAGCAAGGCAATGAGCTCTCACGCCAAGGCAAATGGAAGGCAGCCGCAACAGCCTACCAGAGGGCGATCTCGCTGCGGCCCGGCAATGCGGTGGCGCATTACAACCTGGCCAACGCTTACGTTGGCCTCGAACAGATTCCTGGCGCCATCAGTGAATACCAAACGGCGGCCAGCCTGAATCCCAACCTACCCAACCTCTATGCCAACCTCGGGGCGTTATACCAAGCCCAAGGCAATACCGCGGGAGCAATTCAAGCCTATCAAAACGAAGTCCGGATGCGCCCAATTGACGCCAAGGCGCACGTTCACCTGGCCAACGCCTTAGCCCTGGCCCGGCAGTTTGATAAAGCATTTGCAGAATATAACCAGGCGCTCAAGCTTGCTCCTCAGGATGGCGAGGCCGCCGCTTCCTTCGCCGCGGCGCTGCTTGCGGCCGGGAACGCGCAAGCTTCCGTCGCGGAGTGGCAGAAGGCCATCCGGATTGAGCCGGAAAACGGAGACTTTCGCGGCGGCCTGGCGGCTGCTCTGCTCCAGGCGGGAAAGCGCGGTGACGCAGAGACGGAGTATCGCGCGGCCATGCAGTTTCACCCGAACGATCCTAACCTGCACGTGGGTATGGGCAACGCTCTGCTGGCCTCCGGAGACGTGGTGCACGCGATCGAAGAGTATAAGGAGGCGGTGGTGTTCGAGCCGGATAACGCCGTCTTCGGACTCACTCTGGCGCTGGCTTACCGCCGCGCGGGGGATGATTCGGACGCCGCGCGCGAACTGCGCCGCGTGATCCATCTTGCCCCCGAAGACGTTCGGGCTCATCAGGAGTTGGCCGCAACCGACCTTACCCTGGGTGATAGCTCTGGCGCGGTGGCGCAATACACCCAGGCAGCGGGCTTGAAGCCGCAGGATGCCAACCTGCACGAGCAACTCGGGCTGCTTCTGCGCAGGACGGGCGATTTGACCGGCGCCATCAAAGAGTTGAAACAGGCCGCGCAGCTTGACGCCAATAACGATGGCTATCAAAACAATCTTGCTGAGTGCGTCGAAACCTCAGCAAACATGGGTCGCTTCGTTGAGGAATACAAAACCCAGGCGGAGATGCGTCCGCGCGATCCTCAGGTCTATATCAATCTAGGGAACGCATACGCGTCCGCAGGCGACATGGCAAAAGCCGCCTATAATTTCCATCAAGCGCAGATTCTTGAGCCAAAAAACGCGGAGCTTCACTACAAGCTGGCCATGCTCTATCAAGCCGCCGGCAAAACCCCGGAGGCCAAACAGCAGTTGCAGAAAGCCGTGAATCTTAATCCGGATGACCCGCTGGCGCTGGCCGCGCTCGGCGAGCTGCTTTACCAGGAGCGCAACTATGCGCTGGCCGTTCCCACTTATCGCGATGCGCTGCGCCTCGACCCCTCGAACGCCAGCCTTCATCTTCACCTGGCCGAGTCGCTTGCGCAGAATGGGGACTTGGCCGGGGCGGTGACGGAGTGCCGTGAAGCCACGCGGCTTGACGCCGTGAACCCGGATTATTTCGAAGCGCTGGGCCGCATGCTCACGCGCACCGGTGACGCGAAAGGCGCGGCGCAGGCCTATCACACAAGCCTTCTTCTCCGTCCCCGCGATACTCAGGGCGAGATGCGGCTTGCGCTCCAACTCGAACAATCCGGAGACTGGCAAGGGGCCATCGAGGCCCTCCAATCGGTCATCCGCAAGCAGCCGGGATCAGCTCAAGCTCACGTCGATTTGGCGGACGCATGGATCCACCTCGGTCAGTATCAGAATGCCGCGGACCAGGCGCAAATCGCTTTGCGGATCGCCCCGTTCCTCGCGGCCGCGCACGGGGCTTTGGGGACTTCGATGCTGCGAATGGGCCGGGAAATCGACGCGGTCAGCGAACTCCGCGAAGCCCTCCGCTCCGATCCCACCAATGCCCAGGCCCAACTGAGCCTGGCTGCCGCACTCCGCGCGAGCGGTAATTTGGGCGACGCCATTTCCACCTATCAGGATTATCTGAGGCTTAATCCGCAGGACGCGCAAGCCTATCTCGAGCTCGCCGGCACTCTCCGGCGGAAGGGCGATTCTGCCGGGGCGATCACGGCCTGCGAAAAATCCCTGACCCTCAAGCCCCACCTGCCCGCCGCGCATCACGAGTTGGCTTTGGACTACGAATCCGCAGGCCAGCTTGCCCCCGCGCGCCGTGAGTTTGAAGCCTATCTTGCGCTCGCTCCCCACGCCTCCGACGCCAGCCAGGTTCGGAGCGCCCTCCGGAATCTGCGCGTCACCCGGTAGGCTCTTAGAGTTGCGAAACTTGATGCGAACAAATCAAGTTCCTTGCGATGCCCTTGCGGCTCTACCGCGGAACCATCTTGTACGTCTAAAGCGCAGCCTCGTTAGTGCAGGCAGCAACGAATAATGCTCGTAACCGCAAGGGTAGCCACGGCACGATATTTGTGCCGTGGGCAGTTAAACGAACAAACACCCACGGCACACAAAACGTGCCGTGGCTACATCCCGACCAGGGCCGGAATCTTGGGGGCTATTCGCCGTGTTATAATTCAAAGACTATCCTTGTCCGCATCCGTCCACGCAGCGCGGACAAGCTGAAACCCGGCGCGGTAAACTGCAGCTTGTGCCTATGGAGAAACGCACATGGCCATCGACTATTACGAGAAGGTTTGGCACAACGGGAAATTCATCCCGTGGAGTGAGGCCACGATTCACGTGGCGTCCCACGTGGTGCACTACGGATCCGGCGTTTTTGAAGGCATCCGCTGCTACCAAACGAAGCATGGCCCGGCTATCTTCCGCCTCAAAGAGCACGCGGACCGCCTGATCAATTCCGCCAAAATCTATCGCATGGAGGTGGGCTACACCTCTCACCAGTTCCAGCAGGCCATGGTGGAGCTTATCCAGATTAATAAGGCCGAGCACGCTTACCTGCGCCCGATCGTCTTCCGTGGGCTCGGGGAACTCGGCGTGAATCCTCTCAACAACCCCATCGACTCGTACATTCTGAGCTGGCGCTGGGGGAAGTATCTTGGGACCGACGCTCTGCAGAAAGGCATCGACGTGTGCGTCTCCTCATGGAACCGTTTGGCCCCGAACACGATGCCATCCATGGCTAAAGCCGCGGCAAATTATATGAACTCGCAACTGATCCGCATGGAGGCCGTCGTGAACGGCTACGCGGAAGGCATTGCCCTGGATCACAGCGGCAATGTGAGCGAAGGCAGCGGCGAAAATATCTTTGTGGCCCGAGACGGGCAAATCTATACGCCTCCGCTCGCCTGCTCCGTGCTGCCGGGCATCACGCGCGATGCCGTCATCACCTTGGCAAGGGAGATGGACGCGCCCGTCACCGAACAGGCGCTGCCCCGCGAAGCGCTTTATATTGCTGACGAGGTCTTCTTCACCGGAACGGCGGCGGAAGTGAGCCCGATCCGCTCGGTTGACCGCATCATCATCGGCAATGGCAAACCTGGCCCCATCACGCGCAGGCTGCAAGAGCGTCTCCTGAGTATTGCGCAGGGCCACGCCGAGGACAAATACGGCTGGCTTACGCCTTGTCACGAGCCCGTGACCGCATCATAAAAACAGAGACAAGAGGCAAGCAGCTACCGGAGTCTCTCGATACTTCTCTTGCCCTCTCCCCCTGGGTGGCTTGCGGCACGTCTTCAAGCTGATCGAAGAGCCCTCTCTCGATACTTCTCCTGCCCTCTCCCCCTGGGAGAGGGTGGCCCGGAGGGCCGGGTGAGGGCGTCTTGCTCGTCACTTGTCACTTGTCTCTCGTCTCTGCATTTCATCTTCCGTCCCATTCTGCCGATAAACCATCTGAAGTCATCTCAGCGCCTTCCGGCCGTGTTGGATCGCGGAAGGCGGCTCCAGGCAGGAACTCCGCGTGACTATTGATGATGTTCTGCGCAAGGCGTCTGAATCCTATGCCTCGGACCTGCACCTGAAAGTGGGCAACGTTCCGTCGATGCGGGTGGATGGCGAACTGTCCCCGCTTCTGCAGTTTCCCCGCCTGACAAATGAAGCCATGCAAGCGATGGCGGACGCCATGATGACCGACCGCCAAAAGCAAAAATTCCAGGAGCGTGGCGAGCTCGATCTGGCTTATGCTGCGGGGAATCTCGGGCGTTTCCGCGTGAATGTGTTTCAGGAGCGCGGCGTAATGGGCATGGTACTGCGCGTGATTCCCGTCACTCTTCGCGGCATTGAGGAGTTGCATCTTCCCCCCATCGTCCATAAATTCTGCGAAGAACGCCGCGGGCTGGTGGTCGTGACCGGAACCACCGGAAGCGGCAAGTCCACCACGCTCGCGGCCATCATCGACCGCATCAATACCACCCGCGCCGGGCACATCATCACCATCGAAGACCCAATCGAGTTCTACCATCGCGACAAAAAAGGCTACGTAAACCAGCGCGAGGTGGGCGTGGACACGCCCAGTTTCGAAACCGCCTTGCGCTCTGCGCTCCGGCAGGACCCGGACGTTTTACTAGTCGGCGAAATGCGCGACATCGAGACCATGCGGACCGCCATCAACGCCGCCGAAACCGGCCACATGGTGTATTCCACCCTGCACACGCTCGACGCACAAGAAACCATTCAGCGCATCATCGCCGTTTTTCCGCCGCCCGAGCAGAAGCAGGTGCGGATGCAGCTCGCTTCAACTCTGAAAGGCGTCATTTCGCAGCGCCTGGTGCGGAAAGCCGACGGGCACGGACGAGTGCCAGCCGTCGAAGTCCTCGTCACCACCGAGTTCATTCGCGATTGCATCGTGAACTCGGAAAAGACGCGCCTGATCCGGGAAATTCTTGCCTCCGGAACCTCGCAATACGGAATGCAAACTTTCGACCAATCGTTGTATGATCTCTATTCACAGGGGCTCGTCACCATGGAAGAAGCCATGATCTGGGCCTCGAACCCGCAGCAATTGCAGTTGCGCACGGCGGGCATCCGGTCGACCTCCGACATGGCGAAGGAGGAGATGGAGCGCGCCGCGGCCGTGAGAGTGCACCGTTTTGGCGAAGACTAGCAAA
>JBOGJX010000021.1:0-7994 GCA_050745285.1 Terriglobia bacterium | reverse complement strand
GGCACAAGCACCGTGCCGTGGCTACGACTACCTTTGTAGCGGTGGCGGGAACCCAACCATGTGCGGCATTTGTGGAATTTTCAATACGTCTCTGCAGCCTTACGGGCATCTCGCGGCCATCGGACCGATGTCCGCGAGCCTCACGCATCGCGGGCCGGATAGCCATGCCGTGTTCGAGAGGCCGTATCTTGCGCTGGCGATCCGGCGCCTGAGCATTATCGACCTCAAGACCGGCGACCAACCACTTTCGAACGAAGCCGGAGATGTGACGCTGGTTTTCAACGGTGAGATTTATAATTACCGCGAGCTTCGCCGGGAGCTGCTCGACCGTGGGCATCAGTTCAAGACGCATTCAGACGGCGAGGTGATCGTCCACCTCTACGAGGAGCGGCAGGAAGAATTTGTCAACGGCCTGAACGGAATGTTTGCCATTGCCCTCTGGGATGAAAAGCGGAAACGCCTGATTTTGGCGCGCGACCGGGCTGGGGAAAAGCCTCTCTACTACTGGCAGCGCGCGGATACATTGGTTTTTGGCTCCGAGATCAAGGCCATTTTGGAGTATCCGGACGTCGCACGGGAGATTGATCCCGAGGCTGCGCGGCAGTATATGTTCTACGGCTATGTTCCTTCTCCGCGCAGTATTTTCGCCGGAATCCGGAAGCTCCCCGCAGGATGCCGGATGATTGTTGAAAACGGCGCGTTGCGCCTTGAACCTTTCTGGAGGCTAAAGGATCATCTGCGCCCGCCCGGCGAGCCGCGCGTCTCGAAGGCCAGGGAGAACGAATGGGTGGAGGAGTTGCGCGGCCATCTTCGCGAAGCGGCCATTTCACGACTCGTAAGCGATGTTCCGCTCGGTGTGTTTCTGAGCGGTGGCGTGGATTCCTCAACCCTCGTGGCCCTGATGAGCGAGTTGGCGCCCGGTCAGGTGAACACGTTTTCGGTGGCCTTTGGTGAGAAATCATTCAACGAGGAGCCGTATTCCACTTTTGTTGCCCGCCACTTTCGCACCCGGCATCACATTTTTCGCGCCGGCGCGCCGGAACTGCTCGGCGGCCTCCAGGCGCTAGCCGGGAAGCTTGACGAGCCATTGGCCGATCCGGCGGTGATTCCCACCTATCTTCTCTCACGCTTTGCGCGCGGGCGCATCAAGGTGGCGCTCAGCGGCGAGGGCAGCGATGAACTGTTCGGTGGGTATCCCACGTATCTGGGCGAAAAGCTCGCGCCGTATTACCTTCGCCTGCCGCCGTCCCTGCGGCGGCTGGTTAGAGAACGGCTTGTGCGCCTTCTGCCCGTTTCCTCTGGCGCCGTGCCGGTGAGCCTTTTTCTCGACCGTTTTCTTAGCCACGTGGAGAAGGAGGCCGCCGAGCGGCACCAAGCCTGGTTCGGGATCGCATCGCCCACGCAGATAGAGCAGCTCTTTGCCGCGCCGGGCAGCACTTCCACCTGCGCCGTCATTGCAAAACCCTTCCGCGATGCAATCGCGGGCGCGCGGTTTGAGAACCCGCTCGCCGAGGCCCTTTATCTGGATTTTTCCTTGTACCTCCCGGACGATCTTCTGATGAAAATCGACCGCGCCAGCATGGCGTGCTCGCTCGAGCTGCGCACGCCGTTTCTTGATCACCGGTTGATAGAGTTTGCCGCCGGATTGCCAGTCGAGCTTAAGATGCGGCGGTTTGAGCTGAAGAGCTTGCTGAAAAAGGCCGTTGCGCCCTGGCTTCCCCGCCGGATTGTCTACCGGCAAAAGCGGGGCTTCTCCGTGCCGGTGGCTCGCTGGCTACGCCAGGAATTGCGCCCCCTCGTGGATGAAATGCTGTCCGAAAGCCGTCTGAAGACGGAGGGAATATTTGATCCCGCGTATGTTCGTAAAATGATTAATGGCCACCAGAGCGGCCGTGCAGACTATCGTAAGCCGCTGTGGGCCCTCCTGTGCTTCGAGCTTTGGCGTGAACACTGGGCAAAGGTGTAGTGCAGAGTTTTGTTTTTGAAACTCTGCGGCATTTTCGACGGACAACGACGGCCCGTTTCGGTTTGAATCAACCATGCCAACTATTGAAGCGCGGCGATCTGGAATCTCAAACATGAGAAACCAGCGATCTGGAATCTCGAATCCGGAACCTGGAATTTGGCGCCCGCCGCCGCGCCGGGCGTTCCACCCAGCGGAATGGGCCATCATCCAAGGGCTTCGCACCCCGCGCCTCATACAGCGGTATTTGCGCGCGATGCCCTACAACTGGGAAAAAGGCGGCGAGACGCTTCGCACCTTTCGCGGGGTCGTGAAAAGTGGAACGGCGCATTGCCTCGAAGCGGCCCTTGCAACAGCAACCGTGCTCGAGCAGCACGGCTATCCTCCTCTGCTGCTCGACCTTGAATCGCAGGACCTGTTGGATCACGTCTTGTTCCTTTTCCGGGGAAAGACCGGCTACGGGACGGTGGCGCGCTCGCGCGATGCGGGCCTGCACGGCCGTAAGCCCGTCTTCCGCTCGCTTCGAGCGCTGGTGAGAAGTTACGTGGATCCTTACGTGGATGGCTCGGGAAGAATCGTGGGCTACGGGGTGCTGGATTTGCGCAGCCTCAGGCGCTGCGATTGGCGTCTTTCCTCGCGCCATGCCTGGGCGGTCCAGCGCGCGCTGATCGCTATGCCGCACCGGAAGCTCAAGACCTCAGATCGTAGATACCGATCGATGCTCCGGCAGTTCCACGCCTTCCGGGAAAAACACCCGCGCCGCCCAGTAACGTTCTATTCCAACCGCCACCTATGGCTGTGAAGCCGGTTAGCTCAGACCTGCGTTGTGTGCGGGTCCGCGCTACACGCTCTCAGTATTCCGCCACCGTGCCATCGCGCGCGTCAAGATCGATGCGCATCATCCACTCGATGTTGATATAGTGCTTTTCAAACCACTTTTCCAGCGTGGCTTGATCCGGAGCTTCGATCTCCGTCAGCATCCTGCCGCCCAGTTGGCTGGCAACGCAGCGGTGGACTTTGAGATCCTTCGACGCCAATAGGTCATTCATGAGTTCGCGGAGCGCCTGCTTTGTGAGGCAGGCAATGGTGTGCGCAGAAAAGTAAAGAGCCATTTTCCCTCGACGAGTACCAACGCATTCAGGAAATTTACAAAATCCCCCTGAATTCTCCCGCCCTCTCCATCGGGGAGAGGGTGGCGCGAAGCGCCGGGTGAGGGTTCCTATTACAGAACCCCCGGAGATGTAACATCCCAAATCGCGTTCGTAGTTAAGATGGTATTTCTAGCGGCCAGGAGCCAGCCCTTTGAAATGGAATATTTTACCATTTGAAAGCGTGGCCCCGAGAGCCTCAGCGGCAGTAGAGGGCTTTACACCGCCATTTGGCGAGGTAAACTCGCCGCTACAACTGCCAAACTGCGCACTCCCAAAAGTTTCAGTACCTTTTTTCGACAGCAGCAATCAGGAGGTCAGCCTTTTGCGCGAGGTTGAGCGACTGCTGCAGGTCTCCTTGCTGGGTGGCCTGGTCGGCTTGGGATAGAAACAGGCGGGCATCTTGAAGCGCCTTGCGATCTGCGGTCGAGAGATTCTTATGGCTGAGGCGCTCAATCCGCTGCTGAATGGCGCCCTTTAGTTCTCCGACACGCTTTTCAAGCTCCACCTGCTGTTGGGCGCTGCTGGCCGGCGCGAGTTGGGGAGGGCTCGCCGCCGGAGCTTCCGTCGCGGCCCCGGCCGCCTCGTCTGTATTCCCATGGGCGGTGGCGTCAGGGGTTTCGTCGTGCACGGCGCGGCGGCGGTGGATGGGTTTTTGGGTTGGGGTGGAATCCACGGCCTCCTGCGGTTTTGGCGCGGACTCGGCGGGCATTGGGGGAGCAGGTGGCTGAATCACCAGGACGCCCCCTTGTGCCGGCGGCGCGGCCGCAGGCGGAGGGGCCGGAGTATAGATCAGGCGCGTGCCCACTTGGCGTTTGGGGCAGCCCGTCAGGACCAGAGAGACGGCTAGAATCGTGAGAGCACGCGTAACTTTCAAGGTAGTCCCCATTCTAACATCAACCGCCGCGTTCCTCTCAGTGCGGCGAGGACGGGAGCCGGGCAGGAAGTTCCGCAACCCAAAATCAGGTAGTGATACAGTTCGGCACGAATTCCAGCGAGTTAAATGGAGGCGTAAAGTCGCCTCTACATCAAACTATACGGCTACCCAAAATTGATTTTCTTAGCAAGAGTCCGCTAGAATGCC
Organism: Terriglobia bacterium; assembly: GCA_050745285.1. GTDB lineage: Bacteria > Acidobacteriota > Terriglobia > UBA7540 > UBA7540 > RH2-MAG17b. The sequence goes on along the minus strand of JBOGJX010000021.1, from coordinate 3,799 downwards.
TAAGTTGGGCTGATAGCACGCTTTGCAATATGGAGGTAGCGGTTGAGTTTGAAACACACAGGATGGAAGTGGCTGGTGGCCGCCGCGGCGGCAATGATTCTGCCGGGGTTGATGCTGAGTGCGAAGACAGCTTCGCGCGCAAGCCTTTCAGAGAGCATCCTCCATCAGAAGCTGCTGAATTTTTTCACGACTGACCTCCTCGTTCCTCCCAAAGATTTGCAGGCCGGCCCATTTGAAAGCTCCCAGAACCCCGCCTATTACGAGTGCGTGGTCACGATCAACAACAACGGCAAGGTTACGAATACTCCCGTGAGCATCTGCAAGAATGGGCGTTACGTGGGTTTAACCCCCATGTATTATCTCGGTCCGGATACGAACGCGGAGATCGCCCGCAGCGTTCGTGAAAGATTCAAATTGGGAACGGAATGGCAGTTGACTGTGGGTCCATTGCACGCTTCGGTAGTCCCCGGGTTCCTCGAAACCACGATCACGGCGGAAAGAAACGGGCAGAAGCAGAACCCGGCTACGTTCTATGTCACGGCGGACAAGCGCTTCGCCGTGCTCGGGCAGCTCTTTATCCTGCGCACCCCGGCGGAAGTCGAGCGCCTGATCAACGTGCAAAACCAGCCGACCTCGGGCCCGGCGAACGCGCCCGTCACTATTGTGGAATACGCGGATCTGGAATGCCCTACCTGCGGGCGCCTGCAACCCTTCCTTGAAAACGAGCTGCTCCCCCGGTATGGGAATAAGGTGCGGATCATTTATAAAGAATTCCCGCTCCCTCAGCACGATTGGTCGCGCGAGGCGGCTATCGCCAACCAGTGCGCCTACGAGATTGATCCGCCCTCCTATGCCCATTACCGCACCTCGATTTTCGCCCACCAGAATGAGATTAACGTGACGAACGTGCGCGACATGCTATTACAGCTTGGCGAGCAGGTGGGAATAGACCGGCTCAAGCTCGCCGGGTGTCTCGACTCAAAAGCCTCGCTCCCGCGGGTGGAAGCCGGCTACCGCGAGGGGAACAAATTGCAGGTCATGTATACGCCGACTTTATTTATCAATGGAGTACGGGTTGCCGGTTATCAGCCTCCCGACCATTATTATCGCATCATTGATGAAGACCTGGGGCGCGCAAAGTAGGGCGACGTGGTAGCCACGGCACACAAACCATGGTAGTGGAATAGTTTGACATGTGTAGCAGCGAGTTTATCTCGCCAAATGGCGGCGTAAAGCCGCTTCTACATTAAACTGCACCACTACCCAAACCGTGCCGTGGCTACCCCGCGAGGGCAATTATGATGAGCTTTTTTGCATCCTACTACCGTAGCCTCATTGAAGGAGATTTAGCCCTTGTTATCGAAAGTCAGGATTTATACTTTTTATGAGACTGCGCTCAGAAACCGCGGCCCCTCACTGGGCCGCGGCTTAACGCAGGCGCGAAGCGCCTTTGGAGTGCGGCGGCTTGCCGCCGCTTTGGGCGGGCCAGCTTACTGGCGCGCAGAGAAGGTCCCCGAAAGGGCCGGAAACAAGCTTCCGGCCCGGAAAGCGGGAGCAAGCTCCCGCACTCCAAAGCGCCTGCGGCGCGGTCTAACATTGCTAAGCACCTATGCCGTCCTCATATTTTTGGTGGCGTCCGCGGGTTCGCTCGCGGCGCAAAGGCCGCCCGCCGCGCAATCGCCGGACCAGGCGACGCGCGTCAAGATTGAGCACTATCTGCGCGAGCGCTTTTCCGTCGGCCCGGTGGCTACGATCACCGTAGGGCCGCTTACCCCTTCAATTTACCCCGGATTCCTGAAGACGACCGTTACCGTGGACGCGGGGAAGAACAAGTCCTCGGAAGATTTTTATGTTACCAAGGACGGAGATTATCTGATTCAAGGAAGCGTATTCGGGCTGAATGGCAACCCGGAGCAGCAAGTGGAGCGTCTGATTAATACGCGGGACCAGCCCAGCCTTGGCGCGGCCAGCGCGCCTGTAACGATTGTGGAGTACGCCGATCTCGAATGCCCCATGTGCGCGGAAATGCACCAATTCCTTGAAAAGCAGGTGCTGCCTAAATACGGATCGAAGGTGCGGATCATTTTTAAGGAATATCCGCTTTTCAGCATCCACCCGTGGTCGGTACAGGCGGCGGTGGCGAACGTTTGCGCGTTCCGCATCAACCCTGCGGATTACGTTCCCTACCGCTCGCTCATTTTCGAGAACCAGAGCGCAATCAAGGAGCAAACCGTGCGCCAGCAGTTGCTCGATTTCGGCGCGCAGGCGGGGATCGACCGTGACAAGCTGGCCGCGTGTTACGACGCCAAGGGAACGCTTCCGGTGATCCGCCAGGATTATATCGAAGGACAAAAGCTTGGCGTGAACAGCACGCCGACCTTTTTCATCAACGGGAAAATGGAGTCGGGCGCCCTGCCACCGGCGGATTTCTTCAAGGTGATTGACGAAGCCCTTGCCCGGGCGGCCGTGAAGTAGAATGGATATCCCGGCGTTGGGCTGCAGCTTGCCATAGCGCGATATAGCTATTAGTATACCTACAAGGAGCGTAAGGCGTTCAGTGATGCAGCGAGGCAAAAGATCGTGGGTGCGAAACCACAGGCTGTACGTTGCTGCCATCTGGCTCCTCTTTGCCGCGCAGTTGAATCTTGTCTTCGCCGCTGAGCTGCACCGGCACGGGTATCCATTCATCCGCACTGATCAGCATGCCGCTGTCTCCGCCGCTTCGCACGCCACTCCTCCCCCCGCCCCGTCTGACGGTTCCACTTGCGTCGTTTGCCAGATCGTCCGGCAGAGCGCGGCGCGGCCGGCCGCGATGGGATACACAGCACGGCCTTCCAACCGGATCTTTTTTCACCTCATTCTCACTTTCTCCCGTTTCGCAAATCTTGCCTCCGTTACCCTTCCAGCTCGTGCTCCCCCTGCCTTGAATGCCTTTAGCCTGATGTCTCCCAAATAACCCGCTTGGCTGGCGCGCGCAGTGTTTGCGCCCGCATACCAGGTGGAGAGATCCCGCAGCGTTGAGCGCCCAAGAGTTCATTTTGCGGCCCAGCCGGTGGCAAATCTTTTTGTGAGACATCGCGCCAGCAAGCCGCGTTGTGCTTGATGGCATCGTCATTCGGGAGGTAGATTCGTTGACTCCATTAACGAGAGCTTCCATTCTCCACCCACAGGTCAGCATGCGGAAAGCCAGCACCCTCGGCGGCGTTTACGCCCCCGGCGAACGTGTGCAAGGCCAACGCTGCGGGGGTTTGCATCCTAACACGCTGCTTGCTTTGGTAGCCGCCGGATTAATGCTGTTGGCGGGTGGCACGGCAGGCCTATATGGTCAAACAAATCCGGCTAACCCCTCCGGCCCACTTGGCCCATCTGGCCCATCTGGCTTGCCGGGCACGTCCGCGCCCCCCGCCGTTCGCATTGACCTTGATCAGGCCATTCAAATGGCAGAGGCGCATAATCACGTGTTACAGGCCGCGCGCACTTTGGTCCCTCAGAGCCAGGCTCAGGAACTCACTGCCTCGCTGCGGCCAAACCCCGTCTTGACCGGCGACTCCCTCTTTGTGCCCGTGTTCAGCCCCCACAGCCTGACGAGTTCTACGCTCGACCAGATTACGGAATTTGACCTCGGCGTCTCTTACCTCATCGAGCGGGGCCACAAGCGCCAAGCGCGCATTCGCGCCGCGCGCGATCAGACGGAGGTTACGGAATCCATCGTCAAGGACGACCAGAGGGTCTTGGCGTTCAGCGTCGCCCAGCAATTTATTCAAGTCTTGTTGGCCAAATCGACGTTGGACTTTGCCAA
>JBOGJX010000020.1:0-8968 GCA_050745285.1 Terriglobia bacterium | reverse complement strand
TCGCCGTATTGCGAGATTTGGTAGCCCTTGGGCAGATCAGGATAAAAGTAGTTTTTGCGGGCAAAGACGGAGCGCGGATTGATGGTGCAATTGAGCGCCATTGCGGCCTTCATGGCCAGCGTGACCGCGTCGCCATTCAGCGCCGGAAGAGCGCCCGGCAACGCCAGGCACACCGGGCAGGTGTGGGTGTTCGGAGGGCCGCCGAATTCGGTCGAGCAGCCGCAGAAAATCTTCGACTGCGTCAGCAGTTGGACGTGAACCTCCAGCCCCACCACCATCTCGTATTTTGCTTGGACTTCAGCCGCTACAGGCATGTGGGTTTGCTCGCCCCAAATCTTCAGCAGCCACTGCACGATTAGTGTACCGTGGGCTTTTCTTTTGCCAATCCAACAACTCACGGCGCAAACACCGTGCTATGGCTACCACTTCGGAAAACACAATCTCGCGACATCCGAATTCCTGATTATACCGGAAGATGCTCCCAGCGCGTGGCGTCTCTCGCGGCACAAATGGGCGCTAACCGCGCCGCCTCTTTGCCGGCCTCAATTTACTTCTTGTATTCCAGGTTTTCCTCCATTATAAAGCTAACGAGGCTTCGCCTCAGACCAACGTGGCGTGACCCCTCACCCGTCCCGCTACGCGGGCCACCCTCTCCCCAAGGAGAGGGATGAAATACTCACCTGCGTTTGATTCCAGCCCTCTCCTTGGGGAGAGGGTGGCGCGGGGAAGCAGTGCTTCCCGTCGCGCCGGGTGAGGGAGACAACGAAAACTTGACTCATTCGCATCAAGTTTTTGGTTATGCTTTGGCGGCTCCGCCGCTTCGTAGGGGCGCTCAGATGTCAAAGACGCGGCGCTGGTATTCGGCTCGGGAAAGAGTATGGGTGCGAAAAACACTCCACTCCCGTGGCACGGATTTTGCGGCTTGAATCAGTTGTCGGGCGGAAACGAAAATGGCGTAGATAGCTGAACCGCTACCCGTGAGGGATGCGATTTCGGCTCCGGCCCGGATGAACTGGTCCTTGATGCGCTCCAGTTCTGGCCACTTAGCGAAAACGACGCGCTCAAAGTCGTTTTCGGCCGGTCCCCATCCTTGCAGGGGAAATTGTGACCACACACCGAAAGCATTAATTTTACTGGCCTCAGAGGAAATTGTCAACCGCAAATCCAGCTCGCGGAAAGCCTCGGGGGTTGAAATTGAGAACCCAGGGTGAACTACCAGGCAATGCCTGCGGGGCAGGTCTGCCAGCGGGTAAACCTCTTCGCCTCGCCCACAGCCGAGCACACGGCCACCCATAAGGAATAGCGGAACGTCCGATCCCAAGATGGCCGCAAGCCGGAACATCGGATGGGAATCGGCTTCGTATCCGGTCAGCCGCTCGAGGCCCAGCAGTGTGGCCGCAGCGTCACTGCTGCCGCCTCCGAGTCCGCCCCCAATGGGAATCGACTTGCGAATCTCGACGCGAAATCCTCCCTTAAATTTCCGGGTTTTCTTCCACAGTTGGCAGGCGCGATGCACCAGGTTTCGGCGCCCAAGGGGAAGGGATGTGTCGCTGCACTCGATCTCGATCCCCGGCTTCGAGACAAGCGAAATCGCCAAGCTGTCGTGGAGAGCCACGGTCTGATAGACCGTACGGAGTTCGTGGTAGCCGTCCGCGCGCCTGCCGAGGATCTTAAGCCCCGTGTTGATCTTGGCAAATGCGCGAAGGCGAATGGATTGAGTCAAGGCAGGAAATGGGTGCTTGGCGAGACAAGCGGACGCCAGTGTTTGTAGGGGTGCTGCTGACGGGAACCACTGCTCCCCTGCGCCCAAAGCAGGATCAAGCTCCCGCGCTCCACAGCGCCTCAATCTTTGGATTCGTTCTTGGCAAGCTGATGCTCGATTTGCGAAAGACGCTTCTGAAGTTTGGCGGCCTGGGTAGCCGTGAAATCGGTATCCGACGTCGCGGGCCACTGCTTAAGCGCCAGCTTCCACGCTTCAGCGGCCTCTTTTTCTTTGCCCATCTTCAGATAGACGCTCCCAAGGTGATCGAGCACGGTCGGATCGGTTGAGAGCTGCTTAGCTGCCTTTTCAAGCGGAGGAAGCGCCAGGTCATATCGCGCCATTTTGTAATAGGCCCAGCCCAGGCTGTCCATGAAAGCGGCATTTTGCGGCTCGATCTGCAGCGCCTTCTTGATGTATTCCACGGATTGATCGAGCTCCACGCCGCGATCAGCCAGCATGTAACCCAGGTAGTTAAAGGCATCCGCGTTCAAGGGGTCCGCCGCCAGCACCTTCTTGAACTGGTCCTCGGCCTGGCTATACTTCTTTTGGTGGTCGTAGATCGAGCCAAGGACGAATTCCGCGTTTTCCTGCTCTTCCGCTTTCAGGTTGTCGAGGTCAAGGACGCGCTTCACCGTATCCTGAGCCTTGCGGTATTGCTTGGCGCCGGAGTAAACCTGCGCGACCGCGAGCTCGATCTGAGGATCGGGCTTACTGCCGTTTTCGAGTGCTCGCAGGTGTTGAACTGCTTCTTCGACATGGCCCTGTGTGCCTAGCAAAGACGCCTCAATCAGCGTCAGGGAGCGGTTCCGGGGATACTTCTGGAGGGCCTTCCCGGCCTCTTCGAGGGCCTGTTGGCGTTGTCCCTGAAGTTGGAGCGTCTCAATTAGCAGCCCTTCGCCTCGCGGGCCTTGCTCCCCGCCCAACGCTGCGATTTGTTGGAAGGCTGAAATTGCCTGGGCGTAATTCCGCTGCGAGCGATAGATCATCCCCAGCCGTTCGAGGAATGCGGCGCGATTGCTGGCTTCTCCAGCGGAATAGTGCCCGTCAACACTTTGTGTGGTCTTCAGCAAGCCCTGCAAAAGCGCAATAGCTTTATCATCGTTGCCCGTCGCGTGCTGGAGTAGAGCGTCCTGGAAATTTACGTCAGGGTCATCCGGCAGGACCGCCCGTGCCTGCGCGATTTCCTTGGCCGCCACGTCAAAATGCCCCTCCGCCTGATTTAACTGCGCCAGCCGCAGATGCGTGAGGCCATCCTGGGGATTTACCTTGAGAACCTGCTGGAATTGGCTGCGCGCGAGATCCAGTTTGCCATTGCGCATCAGGGCATCCGCGTATTGGCGGCGGACGTCGATGTTTTCAGGATCAATACTCAGAGCTTCTTTGTAATTTTTGATGGCTTTATCCAGGCTACCCGTCTGCGAGTAAGCCTGGCCTAGCATTGCCAGGGTGGAAGGGCTGCGCTGGTTTTCGGGGACTTTCTCAAGGATCGTCAACGCCTGTTTGTATTGCTCTTGGTCCATGAGAAGCTTGCCCAGATAACTGAGCGCGCTCGCCGAATCCGGGTGGCTTCCGAGCACCGTTTTGAAGGCGGCCTCAGCCTTATCGGATTGGTTATTCAGCCAATAGAGCCGGCCCAGAAGGACCGCGGAGTGTGTGTCATTCGGCGCAAGGCGCGTGATGGCCTGGTACTCGCGAATGGCCTTTCCCAGGCTCTCCTTTTGCTGCGCCTGCCCTTGATTTTGGCCAAGGTCATGGAGGTAGATGTCGCCGAGAAGCCGGTGAGCGTCAAGATCATCCGCGTTGGCCTTGAGAACGTATTGGGCTCCGCTTACCGCCTCTCCGATGCGGCCGGCGCGCCAATCGAGGTCGGCCAACTGGACGCGAAGGTAGAGAGAGCTGGGATCGCCCGCAATCGCCAGCTTGAATTCAGAAATGGCGCGCGCCACGTCCTCGCTGCGGTTGTAAATGCCGGCGAGCTCTTCATAACGGCGCGCCAACATGAAGTGATAGTATGATCCGGCGTGGTCGGGAGCGGCCGCGACGGCCATCGCGCTTGGCGCGGATTTCTTTTCCGCCGAGCTCGATTGCGGGAACCCGGCCACGCAGCCCGCACAAAATAAAAAGAGGGCCATCCCGACCCCCGTTCTTCCGGCCATTCCTCGCATGTTTCCTTCTTCCCCAACCCAGTTTACTTCATCCTGAGTATGACATAGGAATTTCCAGCGCGTCAAAAGCCCAACGCAATGTCTTTGACATTCCTGGCTGAAGGCTGAACCACAAAGACACGAAGCCGCAAGAGAACGCGGGCGGCCCGTGGGAGCGTGGTAGCGCGGACCTGCGCTTTTCCAGGTCCGCGGCTGATCAACGGAATCCGAGTGAAAAGCCGCAGACCTGCACACAGCGCAGGTCTGCGCTACACGTTTCTTGGCGCCTTTCTGCCTTTGTAGTGAATTGCTTTGCGCGAGGCGTTTAGGATTCGTAGGTCTTCCGGTTGGCTTCGGTTGAGGCGAGCACTTTAACGTCCGGCAGGACCGCGGCGAGAGCTTCAATCTCGGGCTCCCCCGGGCCCAGCGGAAAGCGGATTTGGCCGCGTTGGATAACCGAGCGGAGAATGCCCATCATGATCTCAAAGCCCTGGTAGGCGCTTTCTCCGTTGCACGGATGGATGGCGCGGTCGTCGTCGAGCCAGCGGGCGATCTCTTCGATGTAAGGCGCCATGTCAAGGTTATAATCCATGCAGCCTTCGCCGGAGATGATCCCCTTTTGATCGCGGGTCACGGCGCGCCAGCCGCCGCCGGTGAGGACCTCGGCAAACCCTTCCGTGCCCTGGGCGCCAACGCGGTTCTTACGCCACCAGTAATCCACCTCGGGAACGTCGGGCGCGCCCGCGCCGCACTCGACAATTCCGCGCACGCCGTTCGAGAACTGGATGAAGCCCGCCACGTAATCCGGAGAAGGATGATTATCCGCCAGCTTAGCCCGGCCCGCCGCCTGCCCCATCACCCACTCCGCCGGAGCGTTGCCGTTGTACCAGCGCATGTAATCAATCATATGGGTCGCCATGTGAAGCATCCACCCCACAGCCGTGCCATAGACCGTGTGCACGCGGCCGATAGCGCCGGAATCTATAATCTCCTTTACCGTGCGATAGTGCTCGCCGTAGCGATGCTGATGCGAGACCACCGTCTTGATGCCCGCAGACTCCACCGCCTTCTTGATCTCAATAGCCTCGTTCATGGAAAGTGCGATCGGCTTTTCATAGGCGATCAGTTTGGCTCCGGACTGAATGCCGGCCTTGATCAAATCCAGGCGCACCGTGGGAGGCGTGCAGAAACAGAACACGTCAGGCCGGACTTCCCGGGAGAGGGCAGCGGGGTCCGTATGGGTTTGTGTAACACCAAGGTCCGCTGCGGCCTTGGCCAAGCGCGCAGCGTCGCGGTCACATAGCCCCACAAGATCAAAGCGGGGATTGTTTTTGAAGGCCGCGGCATGGTGCATGCCTCGCTTACCTGTGCCAACGACAATGACTTTGTAAACTTTGGGGTTGGCCAACGCGATTCCTCCTTAAATCCATCGGCGTTCGGGACCCGAGATTCGGGACTCGGGCCGAAGCTCCGACGCTTGCTGTGCGGAAAGCCTATGAAGCTGTGAATAAATTAACAACGCCTGTCATCCTGAGCGAAGAGAAGGATCTAAGCTCTTTGCTTTCAATAAGAGGCGAGATGCTTCGCTGCGCCAAGCATGACAGATTCGGATTTTTTCACAGCTTCTATGGCTTTCCGGGCAAAAGTACACGTTTTAATATCCTCGCTGGGCGCGAAGGCTCAACCTTCGCGCCCAGCGAGGACTAAGTTCGTAGGGGCGCCGCTTGCTGCGCCCACTGGTGTTGGGCGCGGTAAGCAGCGCCCCTACGAAGCAGCAAGCGGCAAAGCCGCACGTGGCGTCCCACGATCTCAAAACATAGTTTGGGCAACCCTGGCCATGGAGTGCCGCACCACGATCCCGGACAATTAATTCAATTCCGTCCGAACTGTTTGTCCCACTCCACGATCTTGACAATCGTGTAATCAACTTCCTGCTCGGTAAGCTCGGGGAACATGGGAAGAGACAAGCACTGGGCCGCATTTCGCTCGGCGTTGGGGACGGACGGCTTAGCGTCCGCCAGCTTGCCCCATGGATAACCTGCTTGCTGATGGATGGCAATTGGGTAATGCATTTTGGAGTCGATGCCCGCCTCGTGCAGGAACTTATCGAGATGATCCCGCTTCGGGTGCTCGACCACATATAAGTGGAACACATGCCGGTAGCCGGGGGTTTCATACGGCAGCGCGAGACTCGTTCCCTTCAATCCCTCCGTGAATCGTTGCGCCCACTTTCGCCGCTGGTCGCTCCACTGGGTGATGTGCCGGAGCTTTACGCTGAGGATGCCCGCGTGCAGATCGTCGAGGCGGCTGTTGAAACCGAAAGTATGCACGGAGCGCTTGAGCGACCCGTGGTTTCGCAACCGCCGCACGGTGGTGTCAACGTCCTGGCGGTTGGTCATCAGGGCGCCTCCGTCACCGAACGTTCCGAGGTTTTTTTGAATGATGAAGCTGGTGCAAACCGCGTCGCTCAGCTCACCCTGTTTGAAGCTGTCACCGCGAGCATCGACGCCCTGCGCGCTATCCTCGACAACCCAGAGCTTGTGCTTGGCGGCGATGGCGTGGACCGCCTTCATGTCCGCGCACTGTCCATAAAGATGGACGGGCACGATGCCGACCGTGCGCGGCGTGATCGCGGCTTCGATCTTCGTTGGATCAATATTGTTGGTGCGCGCATCCGAATCGACGAAGACGGCTTTGCCGCCGGCAATCCAGATGGCCTCCGCCGTGGCAAAGAACGTGTTGGCTGTTGTGATGACCTCGTCTCCGGGCTTGATCCCAAGAGCCATAAAGGCGAGCCACAGAGCATCCGTGCCGGAGTTAAGGCCTACGGCGTGCTTGGTTCCGTAGTAGCCGGCAAACTCGTGTTCGAATCGCTCGAGCGCAGGACCCATCACGTATGAGCCGCTTTCGAGAACGGCGCGAATGGCCTCGTCAATTTCATTCTTAATATTGTGGTATTGGCGGACGTGGCCATAAAAGCCCACCTTCATCTCGGTCATGCTAATCCTCCAGGTTGCGAATTGCGGTGCTTGGTATTCGTAAGAAAAATCTTTAGGTTAGCCTGGGATAGTTGCCATTTCCCATATATCTACGCAGGCAAATGCTGTCGAGCCACTTACGAGAATTTACACAATATCCTTTCGCAGGGTTCTTGTCAAAGTCCGACGGCGAGAGCTCATGATACAGTTCGGCATGTGTAGCGGCGAGTTCATCTCGCCATTTGTGGCGGCGTAAAGCCGCCGCTCCAAACACAGTTGTCGCACAGGTCTCTTCACCCGAGCCCTTGCCGTGCGGAAATTTTGCAGCGTTGGTGCAAATTCTTCATAAGCCCCACGTAAGTTGCGTTTCCCATCGCAGTTAAGAGGCTTCGCATCAAGTGGTTGTAAAACAATACTTTGGCACTTTGCGTGCTCAAACGTTAGGCGGAGGCATAGACCATAATGGCGTTTCCTGACGATGAAGACTTCGGACGTGAGGTTCACGAAACAAATGAACCCGTGGTTATGCAAGGCAAATCGAACGGATTAAACGAATGGCTGTTGGTGGTGACACTGGTGCTTATTCTGGGCATTGCCGTGGCGGTGGGATACACGGTGCACACCCAGCATAGCGAGCACAGCCTGGCCGCGGCGAATGGCCAATTGGCCGCCGAATTAACCCAGACGCAAAGCCAGTTGACCGCGTTGACTGAGAAGTTGAACGCACTCAGTGCACCAGCGCAGGCCCAGCCTGCGGCGCCGGCGGATGAAACTTTGAACGCGAAGCCAGAGCAGCGGGACCAACCGGCCGCTCGCGTGCGTCCGCACGTTCACCACGCTCATGCTCCCGCTATGCCCTCCAAATGGCAAAAGCAAATGCAAGGGCAGCTTACCGCCGACCAGCAGCGGATCGCGGCGGCCGAGCAGGCCATCGCCAAAACGCGGGTGGACATGGCGAGCAGCGCCGATAGTGCCCGCAGCAACCTGAATCGCTTGGGAGGTTCCGTCGCCCGCGACCATGCCGAGCTCGTGGCGCTGGAGAGGCAAGGGCAGCGGAACTATTATGAATTTGACCTTTTCAAGTCCAAGCAATTCACGCGGGAAGGCCCTATCAGCCTTGCGCTTCGCCACACCGACACGAAGCACGGCAATTATGACGTGGAGTTGCTGGTGAACGATTCCAAGCTGACGAAGAAGCACGTGGATCTCTACGAGCCGGTTACGTTTGCGACGGGCGCAAGCCCTCAGCCGCTAGAGTTGGTGGTAAACCGGATTGACAAGAACCACGTCCACGGCTACGTGAGCGCACCGAAGTCCTATAGCGAAAGAGCGGCGGCAACCTCGGTTCCCGCGACGCCGCAGTTTTCGCTTACGCCAGCGCCGGTTCCGGCATCAGCCCAAGCCGTCGCGGCCACAACGCCAGCCGGCACGCAAGCATCGCCAGAACTTACGGTCAACCGGCAGTAGTGACGAACGGTGGGAAACACTCGCGTCGCGCGACGCATTGCATGAAAACCGCAGCGCCGGCGGCCCGTGCCGGTAAGATATCGGCGCCACGGCCATTTTCATAGCGCGCCTTGAGCCTCGATGATTTGGTCGAGCTCGGGCAGGGAAACGATCCGGGCGACGCGGGCCTCCGGATAAGCTCCGACTCGATCGATCAGGACACCGTTGAGCCCGGCGTTTTGCGCGCCACCGATATCGGTAGAGTAAAGGTCCCCCACGAACAGAGCTTCGGAAGGACTAAAACCGCATCGCGCGAGCGCCAACTGGAAGATTTCCGGATGAGGTTTCTCAACGCCCACAATATGTGAATCTAGAATGAACTCGAAGCAAGCGGCCAGACCTACCCTCTGCAACTGGGCTTCAATTTGGCCGAGCGCGTTCGAGACAACACCGAGGAAGTAACCCCGGCCACGCAAAGCCCGGAGATACTCTACGGTGCCGGAGTACACATGGGACCACGTGTTGACCTGTTTGAATCCTTCGGCAATTTGCCCCCCAATTTCCTCCTGTTGTTTTTCGGGCACGCCCACGCGCACGATCAGCGCCCTTAAATACTCCGTCCAGTAGTAATAATCCGC